>CALALS010000001.1 GCA_937925525.1 uncultured Flavobacteriales bacterium
TTGAAAAGGATAATATTGATTACAAAGGCTTTGTGTTTATTGGTTTAATGAATGTTAATGGAGATCCTTTTGTAATTGAGTATAACGTGCGAATGGGCGACCCAGAAACGGAAGCGGTTTTACCAAGAATCGAATCTGATTTATTAGAAACCTTTGAAGCAGTTGCCAATCAAAAACTGAATGAAGTTGAGTTTAAGTTGTCGGATAAAACAGCTGCAACTGTTATTATGGTTTCAGGAGGTTATCCCGAAGCTTACGAAAAAGGAAAAGAGATTAGCGGCTTAGATAAGCCAACAGACAGCATTGTTTTTCATGCCGGAACTAAACTAAATGAAGGCAAAGTATTAACCAGTGGCGGAAGAGTGTTAGCAATTACCTCTCTAGCAGATACTATGGAAGAAGCGCTTCAGTTGTCTTATAAGACCGTTCAAAATATTACATTTGAAGGAGTAAATTTTAGAAAAGATATTGGACAGGATTTAAAGAAATATTTTCAATTGAAACTATAAAAACAGTCATGTTGAGCGGAGTCGAAACATGTAGCTCATCCTTCGACTCCGCTCAGGATGACAAAGTAAAATATGGCAAGAATATTAACAGGCGTACAAAGTACAGGAACTCCACACTTGGGCAATTTATTGGGAGCAATGATTCCTGCAATTAATGCCGCTAATGAGGGAACAAATGAATCTTTTTTATTTATTGCGGACTTACATTCTTATACTCAAATTAAGAATGGAGAAGAGCTAAGAGAAAGCACCTATTCTGTTGCTGCTGTTTGGTTAGCCTGTGGTTTAGATACTAATAAAACTGTTTTTTACCGACAAAGTGATGTAACTGAAGTTACAGAGCTAACATGGTATTTGATGTGTTTTTATCCTTATCAGCGACTAACGCTTGCACATTCTTTTAAAGATAAAGCCGACAGATTACAAGATGTAAATGCGGGATTATTCACCTATCCAATGCTTATGGCGGCAGATATTTTGTTGTATGATGCTGATATTGTTCCTGTGGGGAAAGACCAATTACAACATTTAGAAATGACAAGGGATGTAGCGGCTCGTTTTAATAATCAGATAGGTGAAGTGTTGGTTTTACCGGAGCCAAAAGTTCAGGACGATACGATGCTTATTCCCGGAACGGATGGTGAAAAAATGAGTAAGTCTAGAAATAATTTCATTAATATCTTTTTACCTGATAAGCAGTTAAGAAAACAGGTAATGGCTATTGAAACAGATAGCACTCCGCTTGAAGAACCAAAAAACCCGGACACTTGTAATGTGTTTCAATTGTATAAACTTCTTGCTACCAAAGAAGAAGTTGCTGTAATGGATAAAAATTACAGAGCGGGCGGTTATGGTTATGGTCATGCGAAGCAAGCTTTTTATGAATTGCTTCTTACAAAATTTGAAAAAGAGCGAGCCAAGTATTTTGAGTTAATGGAAAACAAGTCGCTTTTAGATGAAGAATTAGCAAAAGGTGCTGCCAAAGCAAAAATAGTGGCTCAAGGTGTTCTAAAACGCGTGAGAACAAGTTTGGGGTTAAAAGTATAAAGTTATCTGGTCAGCTTGGTTATTATTTCTTTGTGAGCAGGATATTCTTCAATTAATTTTTCTCTGTCAGCTAATTCAAAATCTCTAAAATCAAAACCCGGAGAAACTGTACAACCTACAAAAGAATAATTATTTGATTCTTTTACGCTTGAAGCAAACCAACAATCAGCAGGAACTACATATTGCGGAACTTCTCCCTTTTCAATATTTCTCCCAATTTCAACAGCTTTATAATTTCCGTTTTGGTCTATTATGTGAACAATAAGTGGTGAGCCATCATAAAAATGCCACATTTCATCTTGCTTAATTCTATGGAAAGCGGAAAAGTTATCAGAGGTTAGCAAAAAGTAAATTCCGGTAGCGTAATTTCTTTCTCCTTCTATATCATTCCTTAAACTTTCTGGTTTTATAACTCCTTTACTTCGATATGTCTCCTTATAAAACCCGCCTTCAGGGTGGGGGAGTAGCTCAAGTTGTTCTACAAGTTGTTTAATTTTGGAATGCATTATATTCTAACTCCTAAAATACAAATATCATCAGTCTGTTCGTTATTTCCCTTCCAATTTTCATACTCTGAGCGAACTAATTCATATTGTTTTTCCATTGGTTTTTGGTGGATGGAAAGCAGAAACTCTTTGAATTGATTTTTCTTATATTTTTTATCATTCTCTCCTCCAAACTGGTCAGGAAATCCATCCGTGAAAAGATAAAGAATATCGTTTTCTTGCACTTTTATTTCATGTAAGTTAAAAGGGATAAAGTTTTCGGTGTAAGAAACACTTTGTTTATCTCCTTTTATTTCCATTATATTATTGTCTCTAACTATGAGTAACGAATTGTTTGCACCGGCAAAGTGAAGTACTTTTTTTTCTTTATTCAACACACAATAGGCTGCATCCATCCCATCCATTAGAGTTCTTTTATTTGAATCTCCTTTAAAAAGAGATTGCAATTGATTGCTTACAAATTTTAACGAATCGGCCGGAGAATTAATTTCTTTCATTTTAAAAGATTGCCTAATTAAGCTACTGCACAACATGCTTAACATCCCTCCAGGAACTCCATGACCTGTGCAGTCACCAATTATCATAGAGTGAAGCCGTTCTCCGTTACTGGTAATAATTTCATCTATTAAATAAAAGTCACCGCTAATAATATCTTTAGGCTGATAAAAAATAAAGTAGTCTTTAAGAAATTTATCAATTATCTTTTTTTCGGGCAATATTACATCTTGAATTCTTTTAGCATAATTAATACTGTCCATTATGCTTTTATTTTTTTCTTCAAGAGCAAGGGTTCTGTCTTTTACTTTTATTTCTAATGTTTCATATAAAGCGGCATTATGTAATGCCGAACCTGCGTAAGAGGCCAGGGTTTTTAAAACATCTAAATGGTAATCGTTATAGGCATTTTTTTCCATACATTGTACAGTAATAACACCTATAACTTTATCGTTAACAATCATTGGGTAAAAAAGTAAGGAGTCAGGCATTTGCCCCATAGGAACCTTAATTTCTTTTACGTACTTTTTATACTCTTTTTTGTTATCATTTATGAAGATTTCTTTTTTGTTTTTGATACACCAAACTGAGTAGTTGTCATCATCATTCATTGGTACAAAAACTACCGGCTCTCTTTTTCCACCTTCCATTTCATACTTATATTCTATCATGTTGGACTCAGGATGATAAATCCTTACACCAAACATTTCGGCATTCATTACTTTGTTTACATTTTGATGAAGGGTGATAAATATCTCTTCAAAACTTAAAGATGATGCCATTTGTTGACCAATTTCACTTAACAATTTAGTGTTGGCATAATTGGTTTCAAGTTTTTCTTTTTGGCTTAAGACTTCTTGTGTGCGTTGTTTTATTTGCTCCTCCATTGTTTCATACAGGTGAGCATTTTCAATTGCATTGGCTATATAAACAGATAAATTTCTTAAAAGATTAAGCTGGTAATTGTCGTAAGCTGATTTTTCAAAGCTTTGAACAGTTACTACCCCAATGACTTCTTCTTTTAGTTTTAAGGGCAAGTAAATAATTGACTGTGAAGATTCTCCGGCTACGGGAGCAGATTTAACAGAGGTATAATTTTTTATTTCGTTATCGAAATCATTAATGATGATTTCTTTTTCTTCTTTAACACATAATACTGCCAATCGGGAATTGTCATTTAAGTCATAACCTGCGTTTTCAAGGACAATGCCCTTTTCAATTAGTCTTGGAAAGTTTAAGCGATTAGTTTCTTTCTCAATTAATCCTACGCCAAAAGCTGTGGCATCCATAAGTCTGTTTACATTCTCGTAAACCTGGTCAATTAGTTTAGTAATAGACCTTGTAGAGCTTATTTGTCGACCAATTTCACTTAATACTCTGGCATTTTCATTACTACGTTTTAATTCTTCTTCTGATTCTTTGTTTTTAGAAATATCTTGAGCAACGCCAATAAGTAAGTTTCCGTCTATTCTGGAGCTACTCCACTGTGTCCAGACAATTTTTCCGTCTTTCCTCTTTATTGGAGTTAATTCTAACTGAGAGCCATCAATAGGAATAATGCCTTTTGCCATGCCGGCAACTACCGACTTTCTTTTTTCTTTACCAAGACTGTTAAGGGTTTCGGTTTTTTCCCACCAATTATTACCTAGTAGTTCATTTTGATCGTAACCAAGGATAGTATTAACAGCTTTGTTGGCAAAAACAACTTCGCCTTGTTCGTCACAAATAAGAACAATGGATTCCAATAAATTGAAATTTTCAAATTGAATTTTACTTTGTTGAATCGTAGTCATTTAATAAAGCAGTAAAACCGGTATTTCAAGTGTAGTTTTTCTTGAAAAGGTTTAGCAAGATAAGGTATTTGAGTTATAGTAACAAGTTTAACTCAAATTCAGTATTTCTATTTGTAGGCTAGTTATCTTCTAAAATTTTAAGTAACTCATCAATTTTTGGAGTTAATATAATTTCAGTTCTTCTGTTCTTCTTGCGAGCTTCTGCTGTATTTGAATTATCTAAAGGAACATACTCACTTCTTCCGGCAGCTATTAATCTTTCCGGCTTCACAGAACTGTTGCTTGTTATAATTTTTACTACTGAAGTAGCTCTTTTTACACTTAAATCCCAGTTGTCTTTTAAATCCCCTGAGCCTTTGTAAGGAACGTTGTCGGTATGTCCTTCAACCATTACATTAATATCAGTATTCTGCTCTAACACTTTTGCTAGTTTTTTAAGAACATCTGTTCCTTTTGAATTAACGGTGTAGCTACCGGATGCAAATAATAAGCTTTCTTCAAGCGAAACGTAAACTTTTCCATTTTTTTGTTCAATGGTTAAGCCATTGTTTTCAAAACCAAGTAGAGCTTGTTGTACTTTTTCTTTTAGCTCTCTAACGGCTTTGTCTTTATTAGCTAAAATTTGCTCTAACTCTTTTACTTTTGCTTCTCTATCTTTTAATTGCATGCTTTTCAAGTTTAGTTCTGCTTCTAAAGCTTTTAAAGCATCTTCTTTTTTCTGTAAATCGGCTTGAGTTTTAAGTAATTCTCCTGAAAGTTTTTGAGCTTCTAACTCATTACCCTTTTTTAGCTCTTCTAACTTTCGTTGTATTTCATCGTTTAGTCGGTTGATTTTATCGTATTGTTGCTCTTTAATCCTCAACGATTTCCCTAAAACACTTGTGTCTTTTTCTAGTGTAGCTTTGTGATTTTTGAGTTGGTCAACTAAGGCTGTTAGTTCTTTATTTTGCTCTTCAATATCTTTAACGGATGCTTTTAAAGCAGTTAGCTCATCATCACATTTTTGATATTTATCTTTAACTTCTTCATATTGTCTTGCAGGAACACAAGCAAACAACATCAATGGAAGGAAGTAAATAATAAATGACTTTTTCATATTTTATAAAATTGAAGAATTACACAAAACTCTGAAAAAAGAGCTTGGGTTAAACATATTTAAGTTTGAGATATCAACAGAATAACTTGTAAAAGTTGCTATTACCAAATTACTACCCTCACGCTATCGTGTCTAAACATTCCGTCACCTTCTTTAACTCCCCAGGTTTCATAAAATTCCGGCATATTTGAAAGCGGCCCGTTAACTCTATATTGTCCGGGAGAGTGTGGGTCAGTGTTTACAAGTGTTCTAAGCATATCGTCTGTCATGTTTATTGCCCAAACTTGAGCCCAACCTAAGAAAAATCTTTGTGCCGGATTAAATCCATTGATTAGGTCATTTTCTTTTCCGTTATATGCTTTTTTCATAGCGTGATAGCTCATTGTAAGCCCTCCAAAGTCTGCAATATTTTCTCCAAGAGTGAGTTGTCCGTTTACAAAAACTCCTTCCAATGGAGAAAATTCGTTAAACTGATTAACAAGACGTTGGGTATTTGCTTCAAATTTTGTTCTATCTTCTTCCGTCCACCAGTTTTGCATATTTCCGTTTTTATCGAATTTACTTCCTTGGTCATCAAATCCGTGCAAAAACTCATGTCCTATAACAGCTCCAATAGCTCCATAGTTAATGGCGTCATCAGCATCAGGCATAAAAAACGGAGGTTGTAAAATACCTGCAGGGAAAGTAATATCATTGTTAATTGGATGATAGAAAGCATTAACTATTTGCGGATATGTAGCCCACTCAGCTTTATCTATCGGGTCATTTCTTTCGGCAATTTGCTTGTCAAAGTTAAATCGGTTCACGGCTAAGATGTTGTCGAAAAACGATTTGTCAGTAATTTCAAGTTTAGTGTAATCTTGCCATTTATCTGGGTAGCCTATTTTAAATTTAAATGATTCTAATTTTTCAAGCGCTAACTGTTTTGTAGAATCGCTCATCCATGTAAGATTCATTAATCTTTCTTTAAATACATCCTGAATGTTTTTAACTATTGTTTGTATTCTTTCTTTAGATTCTTCTGAAAATGCAACTTTAACAAACTCCTGCCCAACAATTTCTGAAAGGTTTCTATTACCCATTTCAATCATTCTTTCCCATCTTGGTTTTTGTTCTTTCGTACCTCTTAAAACACCTGAGTAAAACTTAAAGTTTTCTTTTTCAAAATCAGAGGAGAGGTAGTTGGAGCCTGCTCTGATAACTCTCCATCTTAAATATGTTTTCCAGTCTTCTATTGAAATTTCTTTTAGTAGCTTATTTACTTCGGCAATATATTTTGGCTGAAGCACCACTATTTCATTTAGTTCTCCTAAATTATAAGTGTTAAACATTTTATCCCAACCTATATTTGGATATGTTTTTCTTAAATCTTCCTGGGAATATATGTTATACATTAACTCAAGATTTCGCCTTTCTACATTAGATAGTTGTGGAGTAACCAATTTTTTTTCTATTGAAAAAATAGTTTTACTAGGTTGCTTGTCAGAAAGACCGGCTAGTTTAAAGCTATTATCAACAAATTTTAAGTACTCTTCTCTATACTTTTTAAATGCTTCATCTTCTTTTAAGTAATAATCTTTATTTGGTAAGCCTGTTTGGGCAAACCCAACAATAGGTAGTTTTCTTGAGTTATCTTTGAAGTCCACACTATATCCAAAATCAACAAGAGACTCTATACCACTTCTTATAAATTTTGCTGATAAAGGAATGATTTCATCATTTTTGGTTAATGCATTGATTTCATCAAAGTAGGGTTTTAAAGGCGCTATTCCTTCGGTATTTAGTTTGTTGGTGTCCATTGCGGTTCTGTAAAACGAACCTATTTTTTGAGAGTTAGTTCCTTTTTCAGCGTTTTTATTGGCAGCCGCATCTTCAAAAATTTTTCTAAGAATTTCGTTATTTCTGTCTCTTACAATGTTAAATGCTCCCCAAGTAGACTCTGATGGGGGGACAGGGTTGTTTTTTACCCAGTTACCTACCGCAAACTGGTAAAAGTTTTGGTTGGGCATGGCAGTAGAGTCAATATTGCTTAAGTCAAAGCCCAGCTCTTTTTCTTTTACCTCCTCTGATGGAGGTGTTTCGTTATTACAAGAAAATAAGAAAAGGGCTAGTGTTGATAGTAATAATACTTTTTTCATTTGTAGTGGAATTAGTAGGACTAAGATATAAAACTTTTGGGATAAATAGTTTAAAGCTTTATTTGTTTAAGTTTTATTGCTGAATGGAAAAATATTCTGGCAGTTTTTTCAAATACGCTAGTATAGTCAGAAACAAAAAACTCATGTTTTGGATTTTTGTTTTTTAAATTGAGTAAATGTTTTTTAGTGAGTAATTTTTTTAATTCAGAGGCTACTAGCTTAGCAGAATCAATCACTTCAATACCATTTCCATAGTATTCTTTTATCTGTGATTTAATAATGGGGTAGTGAGTACATCCTAAAACAATGGCTTTTATGTTTTTTAATTCATTTGAAGAAAGATAAACGGATAAAGTTTCTTTACTTATAATGGAGTTTTTAAAACCTTCTTCTATAATTGGCACCAATAAAGGTGTGGCTTTGGTTTTCACCTTAACAGTTGGGTTGATTTTTCGAATTGTGTTGGGGTAAATACAAGAATTAATAGTTGCTTTTGTGCCTATTACGCCTACTTCTTTTTTGCTATAATTATTGGCCACATAATTTGCTGTGGGTTCGATAACAGTAACTAAAATAGCTTTGTTTTTTATTTGTTTTGCTACGGTTTTAGCCGCAACGGCTGATGCAGAGTTACATGCAATAACAACGCTCTTACAATTTTTTTTAAGTAAAAAATCTACAATATCTTGTGCGTATGATTTAATAGCTTCAGGAGACTTTTCTCCATAAGGTAAATGCGCCAAGTCACCAAAGTATATTATTTTTTCGTTTGGAAGAGCTTTTTTTATAGCGTAAGCAACGGTTAATCCTCCGACTCCGGAGTCAAAAATTCCAATAGGATTTTCAGGTTTCAGGTTAGATTCTTTCATAAAAAAAGCCAAAACCAAATGTAGTTAAAACATTCGATTTTGGCTTAAATAGTGTTGAAAATAAATTATTTTCCTGCGGCTGTGGTAATGCCTAATTCTTTTTTTACCATTGGTAAAATATCTTCTCCGCCTTCATGAAATACGGCAGCTCCGGAGCTCAAATCAAGTATATATGCAAAGCCGTTTGCTTTAGCAACTTTGCTTATAGCTTCTCTTGCTTTATCAAGAATTGGCTCTAATAATTCATTTTCTTTTGCTTGAATATCTGCCTGAGCAGTTTGTTGAAACTCCTGAATTCTTTTTTCTAAATCCATAATTTCTTGCTCTTTGGTTTTTTTAATTAAATCAGTCATTGTTCCGGCAGCTAACTTATTTTGGTAGTCTTTCAATTTTGTTTCGTATTCAACCCCCATAGCTTTAATTTGAGTTTCAAGCTCTTTTACATAGTTATTTAACTTTTCTTGTACTGCTTTACTCTCAGGCATTGACTCAAGTAAATCTTGAGTATCAATATGACCTATTTTTGTGGCTTTTTGTGCATTAGCAAATCCTACTCCTGAGATTAATAATATGATTAAAAATATCTTCTTCATGTTGTTTAAATTAAATAGTGTGCAATAATACATTAATTTTTTATTTTGACTCACCCGGAGTAAAGCCCATTTTCTTTAAAACATCATCACTAACATTAATAGATGATTTGGCGTAAAGTATGGTTAGACCATTTTGACTGGCTTTATCAAATATAATATAATAGCTTCCGGCTTTAGCAACGTCAGCAATAGCTTCGTAAACTTTATCTTGAATAGGCTGAATCAATTCTTTTCTCTTTTTAAATAGTTCACCGTCAACTCCAAATTTGCTTTTTTGAAACTCTTTGGCATCTCTTTCTTTTTGAATAATTTCATCCTCCCGTTTTTTCTTCATTTCTTCAGTGAGGAGTATTTCTTCTGCTTGATAATTTTTATACATTTTTTCAATTTCTGTATATCTTCTTTCTACTTGTTGTTGCCAGTCGGCCGAAAGTTTATCAAGTTCTTTTTGTGCTTCTTTATATTCCGGCATACTGTTTAAGATATACTCAGTATCTACATAACCTATTTTATACTGCTGTGCATTGACACCAATTATACTAAGCAATGCCACAAAACTAATAATCAACTTTTTCATATCTCTAATTTTTTATTTTGTTCTGCTAAAATTATGCCACTATATTTTACCAACCATTAATATTACCCCCAATAGTGAAATGTACTTGCCCTTTTCTTTGGGTTTGGCCAGGCAGTAAATCTAGTGGATAGCCCCAATCTAGGCCTAGTAAGCCAAACATTGGCATAAATATTCTAATTCCCACACCTGCTGAGCGATATAATTCAAATGGGCGATAGTTATTGAAGTTTAGCCAAGAACTACCTGCTTCTGCATAAGCTAAGCCATATATTGTTGCAGAAGGGTTAAGTGTAAACGGATACCGCAACTCCATATTAAATTTTTGTACATAAGCTGCTCCTGTTCTTGGAGATAATGAACCATTGTCATAACCTCTTAAAGCTATAATTTCTCTACCGTCTAACTGGAAGTTAGTTAAACCATCACCACCTAAATAAAACCTTTCGAATGGTGCTGTTCCCAGGTCTTTATTAAAGTAACCTAAGTATCCAAAACCTGCTTTTGATTGAAGCACCAGGTTTCCGGCTAATTTCATAAACCATTGTGACTGGAACTTCCATTTGTGGTATTCAAGTAAGTTATACCTTTTTGAAATTTCAAGCGAGTTATAGTCAAAATCTTTTGGCCTAAACAAAGAGTAGGGTGGAGTTATCTGTAAGGTTAATGAAGTTTGCGAACCACTTCTAGGGTATATAGGTTGGTCTATGGAGTTTCTGGAAATATTTCCGGAAACATATAAATTATTAGCAAAACCATCAGAAAAAACAAACTGTGAGTTTGAGTTTTCTAGTACAAAGTACTGATAACCTAATTCTCCGTATGCGGTGAAAAAGTCATCAGGCCATTTTAGTCTTGTTCCAATTCCTACTGAACTACCGTAAGATTTAAATGCCGCTCTGGTAACGTTCTTAATTTTATTACCATCATCATCCCTAACAAACTTGTTGTTGGCGTCCTTTAACCATTTAGATTGTCCATTTTCTGAAAAGAAAGAGTGGTAAACCGAGAAAGTAAGAGAGTTTGGCTTTTTACCACCTAACCAAGGTTCAGTAAAAGACATGTTGTAACTCTGAAACCAAGTACCTGTGGTTTGAGCTCTGAGGCTTAAGCGTTGGCCATCACCGCTTGGTAGAGGAGTCCAGGTTCCTTTCTTAAACACATTTCTTGTAGAAAAGTTATTAAATGTTAAACCTAGAGTACCAACAACTCTGTTTCCACCCCAACCGGCAGAAAGTTCTATTTGGTCTGAAGGTTTTTCGGCAACAGTATATTCAATATCAACTGTTCCGCTTTCTTGATTTGGGATAGGGTTTACTGCTAATTGTTCGGCATCAAAATAACCAAGCTGGGCAAGCTCTCTTTGGGTTCTGATGATATCACTTCTACTAAACAGCTGACCCGGACGAGTTCGAATCTCTCTTAATATAACATGGTCATTGGTTTTGGTGTTTCCTTTTACTATAACTCTATTTATGGTGGCTTGACGACCTTCATAAATTCTTATTTCAAAATCAATAGAATCATTTTCAATGGTTTTCTCAACTGCGTCAGCAGAGAAAAATAAGTATCCATCATCAAGATATAACGAGCTTATATCTCTCCCGTTAGGGTCCATAGAAAGTCTCGTATCCAATAACTTTTTGTTGTAGATATCTCCTTTTTTTATACCAAGAATATCTTTCAAGTCTTTGGTTTTATACTTGGTATTTCCAACAAATTCAATATTTCTGAAGTAATAAGGATTGCCTTCGTCAATAGTAATATCAATAGTTACAAAATCTTCGTTAATAAAATAAATGGTGTCATATTTTATAAAAGCGTCACGGTAACCTTTTTCATTATACTTTTCAATTACTTTTTTTAAGTCAGTGTCATAATTATCTTGTATTAACTTGGATGAGTGAAAGATGTTATAGACTCTGGCTCGCTTAGTTTCTTTCATTGCTGCTCTAAGCTTAGATGATTTAATAGCTTTGTTTCCGTAAAAGTTAATGTCTTTTATTTTTACTCTATTTCCTTTGTCCACTTTAAATGTTAAAATGATATGGTCAGCCAAGGTTGTGTCAGGCTCTTCGAATACTTCAACATTTGCATGGAGAAAACCCTTATCAATAAAATATTTTTTAATGATAGCCGCACTTCTTACTTTAACGTTTTCTGTAATTACTTTTCCTCTTACTAACTTTATATCCTCACGAACGTTATCGGCTTCTGATTTTTTAAGTCCTGTAAATTTAAACTTTGATAGTCTGGACTTCTCTGTTATTTCAATTTCTAAAAAGATATCTTTTTCGTAAATTTTTACGATATTGATTTTTACATCTGAGAATAAGCCTTGCTCCCATAAATTTTTAATAGCTCTGGCGATTTTGTCTCCGGGAATTAAAATTCTATCGCCAACTGCTAAACCCGATAAAACTTTTATTGTGTTTGCATCATAGTTATAATTTCCGGCAACGGTAATTCCTCCTACATTATACTCTTGTGGATTGGCGTAATCTAAAACAACTTTGTTTTGCGATGACAAAGAAAGGAACGAAATTAGTGAAAGAAGAAGAAGAATTTTTTTCATTAATGTGATTGAGTTATTTGTTCAGAAGTTTTACCAAATCTTCGTTCTCTTTGTTGATAGTTGTAAATGGCTTCAAATAGATTTTCCTTTTTAAAGTCGGGCCATAAAGTTTCTGTAAAGTATAATTCCGAATAGGCTATTTGCCACAATAAGTAATTGCTTATTCTTTTTTCTCCACTAGTTCTGATTAGTAATTCAGGGTCTGGATAGGCTGATGTGTATAGACTTTGAGATATGATTTTCTCAGAGATTTCACTAGCATTTAACTTACCGCTATTTACTTCTTCTGCAATTTTTTTAACAGCAGAGGTTATTTCACATCTAGAACCGTAGTTTAATGCAAGAATAAGGGTCAAAGCGTTATTGTTTTTAGTTTCTTCAATGGCTTTTTTAAGGTTTTCTTGACAACTTAAGGGAAGCTTATCTGTTTCTCCAATGGTTTGTAAACGAATATTATTTTTATTTAGTGTGGAAACTTCTTTATGTATGGTATCAACCAAAAGTTCCATAAGAGCATCTACTTCTTCTTGAGGTCTGTTCCAGTTTTCTGTAGAAAAAGCATAAAGAGTAAGATATTTTACTCCAATTTCAGCAGCAGCTTCGGTTACCTTTCTTACAGAGTCTACTCCATGTATATGCCCATAAATACGCTCATGACCTTTTTGTTTAGCCCACCGTCCATTACCGTCCATAATTATGGCAATGTGTTTTGGGATAGGCTTGTCTTTTATAGCTTCTTTAAAATCCATGTGAGCTTTCTCAAAATGAAAGGTGCAAATATACGAAACCTATTAATCGTAGCCAATGCCAATTCCAGGACATTTGTTTGGCCCTAAAGGTCTGAAATGTAATGAAATACCGATTATAGAATACCAGTCATTTGTAAAGGTGGTACTTTTCTGGTAAAAATTGTAATAATAATCAGGTAAGGCATCAAATTCATCGGTAAATAATTTTCGCATTCCCCATTCAATCCCTAAGCCAATGGTTTTTGTAACGTTAAACTTAAATCCTGCTCCAAAAGGGAAAGCTACACTCATAAACGTTTTGCTATGCTGAGGGTTATTTTTGTTTTCAATATTTCCATCTCCTACAAAGTAGCTTTCCGATGTTGCATAATATCCGGTAATTCCTGTAAATACGTAAGGAGTAAAAGGGTATCTGCTATCGCCAATTCTATAGGGCAAAAAATTAAATTCAATGTTGCCGGATAAATCCCAAAAAGTGGAGTTTAGTTGGTAATCTCTATATCTATTGAACTTATAACCTGTAACTCTATCATTAGCTTCTAATTGATTTCTGGTTAGTATAAATTTAAGCGCATATCTTTTGTTCATGTTAAACCTATATAAAGCACCTAAGCTTATTTTTTTAACAGGAGTAATGTGCTTAGTAGGATTTAACTCTCCATTATAATAAGAACTGCCTGCAAATAAGCCATATTCAGATCTTTGAGCATAAGAACTTATGATGAGAAAAAGAAAAAATACACTTATATAAAAGCGAAACATTTGGTTTATAACGATTGAATAAAAAAAATATTTTAGAATTTAGGTAAATGCCTTCTTCTTGTAAAGACTTTATAGCCAACTTTTATAAAGGCAAACATATAGGCATCTTTATCAGTTGGGTCTCCTCTTTGTTCGCCCGTTAAAGAATAGCCTAATATTTTATTTTCCGGAAGGGTAGGGTCTGCAAAGTAGGCAGCAGTGGGTCCTCTGCTTTGTAAGATAGCATTATTATCATAGTAGTTACCACTTACATCATCTATGTAGTCAGTAAATGTTTTTCGCATTCCTATTTCCAAGCTAACACTCCATTGTCTGTCTAAAGCTCTACCAATGCCTATACCATAAGGAATCGAAAAGCTAATTCTTGAGTATTTTTTGGTTCCATTTAAACCTTGACCTTCTGTTCCTAAAGGTTGTAATGCCACCCAACTACCGTTTAATGGCCCTTTTGGGTTAAAATAAAACAATCCAACTCCTGCAAATAAATACATATTGAAGTTTTTCCACTTTTGTCCCTTAATTCCCTTTAGTTTGTATAGATGTCCCGACTTTTCTTTTAAAATGTAGTAATCAAATTGAGTGGATAATTCCACAATGGGAGATTTAAACTTAAGGTTTCTAACCTGTCTTGCAGGCTCTGCGGTAAGATTATCATCTCCTCTTACCCAACCAACATTTAAGTTCGTTTCCCAGTATCCGTCATGAAAAACCTGATATTTATAACCCGCTGTAAAAGCAGGTCTGGTAAGTTGTAATTCTAAATCAAGAATAAAATTGGTCCCTATTTGATCTCTTCCGCCTAAATCTCCTAAAAAGTTCGCAGCTCCGGCACCTAAAATATATTGCTTTCTGTACTTTTTCCAGGATTGAGCACTAGTATTCAAAGGGCTCAGAAATATTAATAACAACGGAATATATAAGAGGTTTTTGCTCATACGAAGCAAATATATTACTTTATAAGGGAATACTAAAATTAAAAATTGCAGTAAAAATCTTTGAAATATTAATAATTAGTTTCTTTTGTCTAGTCCCCAATTAAGTTTTGCCCTTAAGTTTTCAAAATAATTGTAGGTTTCTAAACGAATAATTTTGGTTTTGAAGGGTGCTTTTTTTAAATAAATATTTTGAGAGCCGTCAATTACTTTTGACTTTGAATCTGCAGAAATAAGATAATTTTCATGGCGGCCCTCAATAGAAAGTTTCAGAGTTTTGTCATCAGGAATTATAATTGGTCTTACAGTTAGGTTATGCGGTGCGATTGGGGTAATGATAAAGTTTGATGAGTCCGGCATACAAATTGGCCCACCACAACTTAATGAGTAAGCTGTAGCTCCTGTTGGTGTTGCGACAATTAATCCATCTGCCCAATATGAATTAAGAGGTTGATTGTCGATGGATGTATGTATAGTAATCATTGAAGAAGAGTCTCTTTTTTGAATGGTAAACTCATTTAGTGCATAGTAGGATTTAGAGCTTTTCGACTCTCCAATTTTAGCTTCTAATTGAGTTCTTTCATCTATTTTGTATTTACCGGATAGTAAGCAGCTAACCGTTTTTTTTATTTCTGAGGTGGAAATGCTGGATAAAAAACCCAGCCTTCCGGTATTAATACCCAAAATGGGAATTTGAGAATCTTTAATTAAAGAAACTGCGTTTAATAAGGTTCCGTCACCACCAATGCTAAATAGGAAGTTACACTCACCTTTTATATCTGATAACGACCTAAAGGTTTCTGCTTTGCTTTTTGTTTTTTGCTGAAGTGATTCGTGAAGCAGATAGCTTATTTTTTTCTCTTTCAAAACTTTCACAACCTCTGCAAGAATAGATTTTATTTCTTTATCGAAAGATTTTGAATAGATGGCAACTCTCATTTTAAATAGGTGTTGTAAAGTGAATAAATATGCCTGTTTGTGCAAAGTTATTAAAACCAAACTCTAATCTTAATATTCTGTCATAATATGTTACAAAATCTAATGAAATGCCTGAACCATTTAAAAAAGTATTTGCTTTTGGGTTGTTGGTAAAAAAGTTGTCATTAAGAAAACCTGTATCATTATAGATGCCAAGATAAAGTGCATAAGGTATTTTCTTAAACTTTTCAAAAGGTATATAATCAACGATTACTTCACTTTGAGGTAGAAGCGCATATCTAATTTGATTTCTAAATATCGTAAACTGCTGCCCATCAATTATATAATATTCAAATCCTCTTACGTAGTCATTATATCCTAAGCCTTCTTGCAAGAAATAAGGTTGTTTAACATCCTTTGATAGTTTCATCTCAAGCGATGTTGAGTAATAAGTATTTTCTGAAAGCTGAAAGAACTTTCTTAACCACAACTTTGAAAAAAACATATTTATATCACTGTCAATAACTCCCAAACCAATTTTGTTTACAGAAAAACTTACATAATGTCCTTTTAGAGGGTAATTTAGGTAGTCTGTTTTGTTGTGTACAAATCTGTAACCTATGCTAAGAAAGGATGATTTAGTTTCTTTATTGCTTATATAGTTTTCATTTACTATTGCTAAAGTATCTTCAATAGAAATACCTGTATGGCTGATATTAAAATAATGTGTGTTGTAAAGTTTTTTTCTGTATTGAACTCTAAAGCTTGAAAAATACTTTTCTTGAATTTTTTCATCAGGAAGCTTTAGAAAAAGCCTTTTGTTATCATAGGTGCCGTAAATAGCTTCTTTTTTATTGTTATATAATGACGTAATGCTAAACCCAATTTGCTTTTTTTTATCTATATAAGGTAAACTATATAAAAAGCCAAATTCAGAGCTGTACCCGGTTTGAAAAATTAATCTTAGTGGATCGTTTCTCCCGGTTAAGTTTTCCAGTGCGATATAAGCTCCATAACTAGCCCTGTTTAGGTCTTTCGTTTCCCACCATGTGTTAAAATTTGGCTCTGCTACAGTGAATATCGGAACAGGAAAAACATACCATCTTTCCTCTAAAATTAAAACTACTTCTATTTTTTCGTTATCTACTTTAACCGTGTTTATTGTAATAAAGTTGAAAAGAAAAGTATTGGTTAAATTAAATTTTGATTGCTCAAGGTTCTTTATTAAAGTTGACTTTGGAAGAGTGTCGTTTACCTTAAAAGTTAACTCCCTTAAAATGATAAAATCTTTGGTTTTTTTGTTGCCAATAATTTTTATGTCACTAATCACTACTAAAGAAGAGTCTTGTCCGCTAATTAATAATGATGAAAAAAGGAATGTAAGTAATAGGAAACTCTTCATCAGAGTTTAAGTGTTTAGATATCTCATAAACTCATCATATCTATCTTTCATGTCACTAAAATATTCTTGAGCATTATAAGAACCGGTAATGTTATAGTTGTATCTGTTAAAAGTCTGAATTATATCAGATATTTCTTGTTTACTTATTTTAAGAGTAACTTCTAATTTAGTAGAATTAGAATGAGAGGTTACATACGAGCTTAAAATTTTAGCATCATTTGATTCCACTATTCTAGCTATTTCGGCAAGCGAATAATCATTTAAATTTAATTCTAGAGTGATAATACTTCCTGGATTTTCAAAAGCAGCAATTTTAGAAAGTTTATCTACAAGAACGGGAAGAGATACAACACCAAGATACTTTTTGTTTTGGTCTAAAACTGCTATTGCTGTTAAGTTATTTGCTGAAATTAAATTTACTACTTCAAAAGCATGTTGAGAGTTGATAGCAAAGCTTGGGTCTAACTCTAAATCGCATTCGCCAATCTTTTTTGAAGAGTCATCAATATCTAACAAGTCTCCTTCATTTATAATTCCAATAAATTTTCCCTTGTCAACAACTGCCATGTGAGACACTTTAAAATCATCCATCCAAGAAAGGACAGTGTTAACAGTGTTTGTAAGTTTTACAGCCGGAATTTCATTAGCAATTACGTCAGATGCAATCATAAATATTTGATAAAATGTAACTTTGGCAAATGTACTATCTATTTTTATAATGGTAAGATTAAGTGTAAATATTAACAAAGTAGCTACTTTGCGTAACGCTAGAGGAGGAAATGTTCCAAATGTAATTCAGGTAGCCAAAGATTGTGAAGCTTTTGGTGCAGAGGGAATTACTGTTCATCCAAGACCGGACGAACGACATATTAGGTATGATGATGTTCGCAAGCTATCTGAAGTGGTTACAACTGAGTTTAACATTGAAGGCTATCCAAACAAATCTTTTATAGACTTAGTTAAAGAGGTTAAACCGCATCAAGTTACATTGGTTCCTGATGCTCCCGATGTGTTAACATCAAATGCCGGGTGGGATACTATTAAAAACGAAGCTTTTTTAAAGGAAGTAATAACTGATTTAAAAAATCAAAGTATTAGAGTGTCGCTTTTTATGGATACCGAATTAACTTTTATAGAAGGAGCCGCCAAAATTGGTGCCGATAGAATAGAATTATATACCGAACACTACGCATCTAATTACAATCACAAAGAAGAGATAATTCTTCCATATCAGAAGTCTGCAAAGTTGGCCAATGAACTTGATTTGAGCGTAAATGCCGGACACGATTTAAGTTTAGAAAACCTTAGGTATTTTAAACAACAAATACCTGAATTAATGGAGGTATCAATTGGACATGCCTTAATTTCAGATGCGTTATATTTTGGGTTGGAAAATACTATTCAAATGTATTTAAGAGAATTGAAGTAATGATGGAATTAAATTTTAAAAAACTGGGAGAGGGGCAACCGTTAATTATATTACATGGGTTGTTCGGTTCGCTAGATAATTGGATGACTTTGGCTAAAAAATTTGCTGAGGATTTTGAAGTGTATCTTGTTGATGCCAGAAATCATGGACAGTCTCCACATACAGATGACTTTGGCTATGATGTAATGGCTCAAGATTTAAAGGAGTTTATTAGTCAGCATAATATTTCAGACCCTATTGTACTCGGCCATTCAATGGGAGGAAAAACAGCAATGCTTTTTGCTCTTCAAAACGCTGAGATGCTTCAAAAATTAATTGTAGTTGATATTGCTCCAAAAAAATACCCTATTCATCATCGTGAAATTTTAAATGCTTTATTGTCTTTAGATTTTTCTCAAATAAAAACCAGAGGAGAAGCTGATGATGAACTTGCCAAAATGATTGACAACTTTGCTGTGCGTCAATTTTTATTAAAAAATCTTTATTGGAAGGAAAAAGATAAGCTTGCGTTTAGGTTTAATTTAGATGTGCTAAATAGAGATATTGAAAAAATAGTTCAAAATTTTGATGCAAATAATAGTTTTGAAAAGCCTACCATGTTTATCAGGGGTCTTAAATCAGAATATATTTTAGACTCTGATTTCGATGCTATCAATAATTATTTTCCGAATAACAAAATGGTGAGTTTGAATTGTGGTCACTGGATTCATGCTGAGAAGCCCGAAGAGTTTTATACTAACGTAATTAACTTTATTAAATGAGAGTAGTAAGTGGTATTTTAATTTGTATTTGCTTTTTATTTATAGGATGCAACTCTAAAACATCTTCCAAAGTAAAGACTGATAAACAGGCTGAAAAGCTTGAGCAAAGAACCAATGAGGATGCAATACAGCAAAGCGTAACTAATCAAAATAAGCAAACAACACAGGCATCGCAAAGTCAGACAATAGAAAATTCAGCACAAACTAATTATATTGACAAATCTAAATTTATAGGAAAGTGGGAAGTAATTACCATGACCATTCATTATACAGATAATTCCAATGCTGACACAACATTTATTCCGCCCAAGCTAATGCAATATCAGTTTATGAAGAATGAAGTATGTATTATTACTGTTGCCGAAACAAGAAGTTCAACACCACAAAACACTACAAAATATTACAAATATTTTAGTGATAATACGTTTGATTTTTTTGACGTTCTTCAAACAAGTGATGGTACCGGTAGCTATGAAATTTTTGAGTTAAATGATACCAGTATGATTTTTAGAGTTTGCTTCGGAGCTCGCTGTTACATTTATGACTTAAAGAGAATTTAGTTGGGTTTGATTAAGATAGGAGTTTCTACAATATTACTCTCATGTAATTCTCTGTCAACTAGTTGAATGCTGTATTTAAATGAATCTAAAGCATTGGTAGCATAGAAAGAAGGGCTTAAGACTACAGAAATATCACCCTCAAGTGCTTTATTTTTACTTTCTTGAGTGATGTAAGGAACTCTGTAGTAGAAAGGAACAAATAAACTTCGTTGAACAAAAGTACCGCCTTCTTGCTCAAAATATTCTAAATATAAATTATAATGTGTCTTTTTATCAGAAGAAAAATTGCCGGTGGTATCGCTATCTCTTAGTCCGATATCACCATCACCATCAGTAAAAGAAATAGTAATGGTAGCGGAGTCACCTGTAACAATAAAATCTTTAAATGTAATGGCAGGTTCTATAGGAAATTCGGGTGGTTTTCTGCAAGAGATAAAAATCACCGATGTAGTAAATAGAATTAAAGCTATTTTTGAAAACTGGTTCACTAAGCAAAAGTAATTAAAAATTTAAAAAGCCTAACGTTCAATAACTTTGGATATTTCAAAACTGGAAAATAAAATATTTGATATTCAGTCCGACTCTGATTTTAATGCTTTGTCATTGCAAGTTTTTAATTTTCAGTATAATAATGTTAAAGTATATAAGGAGTTTTGTGATTTATTGAAAAGGAATCCTGAAAATGTAGAGTCATATCTAGACATTCCATGTTTACCCATAAACTTTTTTAAGACGAATAAAATTATAGCTGATAACTATACTCCTGAAATAATTTTTGAGTCTAGCGGAACTACCGGAAGTGAGTTAAGTAGGCATTATTTGGCTAAAAAAGAGTTATATAACAAGAGCTTTTTAAACTGTTTTCGGCAATTCTATGGTGAGCCAAGTGAGTATTGTATTGTTGGATTACTTCCATCTTACATTGAAAGAGGAAACTCGTCTTTAGTGTATATGGTAAATGAGTTGATTAAACTATCACAGAATGAAAATAGTGGATTTCACCTTAATAATTACAGTGAACTATTTGAGTTACTTGTTGAAAACGAAAATAACAAGCAAAAAACATTAGTTTTTGGGGTATCTTATGCTTTATTGGATATGGCAGAAAATTATCCTACTAATTTGTCTTATACAACTATTATTGAAACCGGAGGCATGAAAGGGAAAAGAAAGGAGTTAATTAGGGAAGAATTACATGAAATTTTAAAAAATGCATTTGGTGTTTCTCAAATTCATTCTGAGTATGGAATGACAGAGCTTTTGAGTCAAGCATATCTTACAAATGCAGAAATATTTCAATCACCAAACTGGATGAAAGTACTTATTAGAGAAGTGGAATCTCCTTTAGTGCTTTTAGGAAAAGAAAAAGTTGGCGGAATAAATATAATAGACTTGGCAAATCTTTACTCTTGCTCGTTTATAGCGACACAAGACTTAGGTAAAAAGCATACTGACAATACTTTTGAGGTTTTGGGCAGATTTGACAATAGTGATATAAGAGGTTGCAATTTGCTAGTTAGTTAATAAAAATGTATTATTTTTGGCTCGCTTTTTGATAAAATCAAAACACTAAAACCATAAAAAATGAAAAGAATTAAGTTTTTACCATTATTTATAATAACAGTAATTGCATTATCATCATGTTCAAGGGCAGTAGTTTTTAATGATAAAGTTAAAGATGAGTATAATCTGTCTCCTAACGAAATTAAAGGATTACAGTTTTATACCTCTCATGATATTATGCTAGAAAGAAGAGAAGATGAGAAAAAAGAAAAAGGAACTTCTAGCTCGGGTACGTTAGTAATTTCTGAAAAAAGCAGCTCGGAAACAGTTTTAATAGAAAAAGGAACAAAAGGAGTTTGTGTAAAGGTATTTGATGATAATAAAATTGCGGTAGCCTTTGAGGCAGATGATAACAAGTATCTTGTTTTTGGCGACCCTAACAGAATTGGAAGATATTCTCTTTTTGCTGCTGAATGGAAAAACGGGAAAGGTATTTTAGAATATGGAGGTCAAAACTACTATGCTATGCCCGGAAGTGGTAATTGTTATTTAAAAATCAAGATGAAAAGAATTAAAAAGTACAAAAAATCAGTTAGTAAAGTTAAAGGAAGAACAGTTTAATTCTTTAAAATATTTTTACGAAAGCCCATTGCTCAAAAAGCAGTGGGTTTTTTTGTAACTTTGGGTTTGCTATGAAAATAAAATTACTTTTTATTTTACTATTTCAGTTTACTATTAGCCATGCTGCTATAGTTTCTGATACAATATATATCAATAGCGGGTTTTTAGTTACCGCTACCGATAGTTTTTACGTTTTAAGTTATAACAATTCTCCAACCTTTAATCAATCTAATTATGTGATTAATATTGATAAAGACGATACGCTTTTATTATCCATCAAAAACAACCATTCTCAAAAACATAATTTTAATATTGATGGTGTTTCAGGGATTGATACTTCAGCAATTTTACCCGGAAGTTTAAAAACAATTACTATTAGCGGACTGCAGCCAAATGCATATATTTTTTATGACAACTATGGTTACAATTCATACTTAGGTTTAAAATCAGCAATAGTAGTAAAAGACTATAATTATAAGCATTATGTGTTAAATGTAAGGGAGTTTATGACAGATTGGAATGACAAACTTTTTAACTCAGTTATCCCAACCTCATCATATCTTCCAAATTGCTTTACCGTTAATGGTAAAAGTTATCCTGATACTAAAACAGACAGTCTTTCTAAAATTGTAGGTAATGTTGGTGATACAATAATTGTATATATGGTTAACAGTGGTTTATACCACCATGCTATGCACACTCACGGATACCACATACTCATTTTAAAATCCAATAAAGAACCACATAAAATAGGTCGGTCAAAAGATAGCATTGCTCTGTACACAGATGAAGTGCTTATGACAAGGGTTGTACCCGACCAACCCGGGATGTATCCTATTCACGACCACAATTTAATTTCGGTTACAAACGGAGGGAATTATCCCGGAGGAATGATAACTATGTTTCATATTATGCCATGAAGTGGATTGTTGTTTTCATATTAGCTAGTTGTTCGTTGGTTTATAG
>CALALS010000002.1 GCA_937925525.1 uncultured Flavobacteriales bacterium
CCATTGTTGGTTCCTGCCATACCTACGGCAGCATAATCAGACGTCCAGGTTTGTCCCGGTTCAACTACTGCTTCAATGTATTCATTTACTCTAGGGTTAGGCACTCTCACCGCTAATTCAATTTCATGGGTAGCGGTTTTGTTTCCGCTTTTTACGGTAACTTTTACTTTTCCTTTGCCAATCTTTTCAGCCACTTTTAAATCAAAGTTGACTACCTTATCTCCTTCTTCGTCAAAAGAAATGGTTTGTGTGCTTCCGTTTTCTACTTTAAATAAGCTATTGGTTTGCACTTGTACTTGCACATTTTTCACGGATTTATCCATGGCAAACACCGTAACAGGAAGTTTTACTAATTCGGTTGGCCCTACTACTCTTGGTAAAGTAGCCAATACCATTAGCGGCTTTTTCACAGGAGTTGTTTTTTCGGCAGAGCCGTAAGCTCCTTCATAACCTGCCACTACCATTGTACGCACAGAACCAACATAGTTCGGCATGATGAATTTGTGGGTATTGTTTTTACCTGCTTCTACCGTAAACGGCCCCATGAATTTTACCACAGGTTTAAAGCGGTTTACTTTACTTGCATCGTTAGGATTAGCGGATTCGTCACCACCAAGTGCTAACAATCCAGCCATTTCACCGGAATAAGCACCCAATACATATTTATACATGTCCCAGGTTTTTACGCCTAAAGCTTCTTTTGCATAGAAGTGCGACCAAGGGTCAGGAGTTTTAAAACGGGTTAAGTCTAAGAGACCTTCATCTACCACCGCAACGGTGTAAGTCATCTTTTTGCCTTTTGCTTCTTTTACATTAATGACTACTTCTTTTTCAGGAGCTAATTCCTCAGGCATATTAATCACAGGCTCAAGATGTGTGTCAGGGTCTTCTACGCCTATTCCTTGTACTCCGTACATTCTTATCGGTAAATCATTTTGAACACGAACATGCGGCTGAATAAGTGAAATGTGTACAAACACATTCGGAGCCATTTCAGGGGTGGTTTTAAACGTAAAAGTATTGCTTACTTCATTAGGTTTAACCCAGAAGCTTTCTACCACTTTAGAACCTGATTCAATGCTTACCAAGGCTCTTCCTTCTTTGAATTTAGGAAGCTCTACTTTTACTTCTTCACCTACATTGTATTTCTTTTTATCGGTAGAGAAAGTCAACATTTCTGCCCCTTCAGGATTGTCTTGTCCGGCATTGTTCCACCACCCTTTGTAGGTTACATAGAATAACTTACCGGTGCTGTGACCTGAAACAGGGTCAATTACACGGATTAATTTTCTACCGTATAGATTCTCCCCAAACTTAAGCTCATACATGGCTTTACCGTTTACGGTATTTACATAATCCGTCTTAATCAAATTAGCGGATTTATTGGAAACGTATCTTGCCAGGTCGTCTTCATTGCTTCTTTCCCACCACCATCTCCAACGTACATCATACACTTCTACTTTAACTCCGCTTCGGCTCACTCCTTTACCATCTTCATCTACCGTTACAATAGGAATCATATTGGTTTCATTGGAATAAATAGCACCATTCCAACCTTTACCTTCAGGCACTTTTACCCCTGCATAACTGGTGTAAGGAGAATAATAAATGGTAAAATTATCTACACTAAAATCTCCGCCTTTTTCAAATACTCTGGTTTTGAAGTTAGCTTTTAGCATACCCGGTGCGTCATCCCCAACTTTAATAGATGGAGAAAAAGAAGTCATACCGCTAGCATCCGTCATACCTTGATAAATGATTTTATCTTCGGCATAAAACGATTTAGAAGGGTCATCAAAAGAATAATCTTTATAGTTTTTGAATTCGGTAACACCACCTTTCAAACTTAACTCTACATCGGTTTTAAGGTTTTTGGCAATTGCACCGTGTAGCCACTTAGCTTGTATTTGACCTCTTCCGGTAGTAGAAGTAATTACATCTCCACCAAAGTCCAGATTAATCTTCAATCGGTTGGGTTTTACGGTTTCTACTTTTACTGTTTTAGTAAAGGAAGAGCCACCCACTTTTACTTTTGCCAGCCAGTTTCCGGTTTGGTCTGTTGCCAGCGTTGCCGTTCTGAAATCATAGAAACCATTTACTGAAGAAGTTTTAACTTTTCTTTGATAAAGCTGACTTTCGGGAGTATATAATTCAAAAACAACAGGAAGATTAGGTGGCAAGCTTTTGTTTTTATCTTCTAGGATAAACGATAGATAAAGTGAGTCTCCCGGTCTCCAAACACCTCTCTCTCCATAAATAAATCCTTTTACTCCTTTTTTCAATTCTTGTCCACCAATATCAAACATACTCATGGAAAGAGAAGAACCGTCATCTAATCTTAAATAGCCTCTTTGTTTTTCTTTTTTAGCCACCAATAAAAATGGTTTGTTTTTTAGCGGAATGTTTACCATTCCTTCTCCATCGGTAGACTGTGATGCGATGAGTTGATTTTGATAATTGTATATTTCAATGGAAACACCGGACATTGGCTCGGCTGTTTTTATATCGGTAACGGCAACATTTACAAACTGACCGTCAGCTCCTTTAGCTATAATTCCTAAATCAGAAGCAAATACGTTTTTAGTTACCGAGCGACCGCTGGCTAAGTAATATGATTTAGAGCAAGGGTTATCACGCTCTTCCCATTCGTAATCATCCCAATAGTAGTAGTCTTCATCATCGTAATAATCCCAATAATAATCATTCGGGCCATCATATTTAGCCATTTCTCTGTCTTCGGTTTCATACTCATCCTCTACTACATCAGCATTATCACAAGGGTAAAGTGACTGAGATTGTTTAAAGCTTAGTTGAATTCTGTAAATCGCTCCGGGTTCTACTTCTATTAACTTAGCTAAGTCTAAAGAAAAAGTATTCCAGGCACCGTAATCAATAGGTTTTTGACTTATTAATTGCACTTCTTTTTTGTAAACAATTCTCCCTACTCTGGTCATTTCTCTGCTACCGTCATATTGGTTTACTTGAAAAAACTGCGCGACATTGTCTTCAAATACTTTAATGATTTTTACATCAACTGCCTTTAGGTCAACCGCTTTAACAGGATAGATCAAACCGTTAGTCCTTGGAAGTATCACCCCATCATCAATAGCTTCAATGGCAGGCTTTATATTAGTGAAAGTTACTACTCGCTGAAACTTTTCCATTAAATTATAATCCAATGTATTTTTTACACCTGTCTCAACTACAATGGTGTGTTCACCTGTAAGCCTACTGGAAGGGTAAACATGCACATCATTTCTATCTACTGATATTCGTATGTTTTCATCTGATTTAAAGTAAATCAATCCATCTAAGTTTTGATTTCGTTTGAGTGGGTCAGAAAAATGTAGGGTTAAATACTGTTCCGGTTGTTGGTTTACCGTAGTGTTCATCACCATAAATTCATCTAAAGCCGGAATAGTAATTACTTCTTCGCCATTATCTTCAGCACCAATATCTTCTCCGGTCCAAGAAATAACAATCTCTCCTCTTTTTTCTCCTCTGTGAATACTATCCACAGAAAACTCATGAGATTTTCCATCTTGAAAATGCTCCCAGGTAAGTTTAAGTTTTTTCCCGTTTTGAGTAGCTACCACTACCTTTTCAATGGTTTCAATATCGGCAACATCAGCTGTTTGAAGTTTACAAAATACTTGCTGCCATTTTAACTCATCATCATCATAAGCACGCATACCGTTAAATTGCGTAAATATGGCTTGCTGCATGGTTTGAAATTGAAACTTAAACTCTTCTAAGTCACTCTCCACTTTTACAATTTCACCTAACTCAAACGTTGCGGTGTATAATTGGCCGGAAGGTAATCTGTTCTCTGGTCTGAACTCTATGGTTCTATTATCAATCCATCTAGTAGTTCCGTCAATATCAGGACTAAAGTCAAAAAGCTCATCAATTTCTTCTGAGTTCATTGTTTCTTCAGACACTTCATCCATTAAACGAATTTGAATAGTAGAGCTGTTAGAAATAATTCCGGAAGTATATCCTGAAATGTACCCGGTAAAAGCAGGATTTATTTCGATGATTTCATCATCACTGCATCTTACAAAGATTAAAATCAGTGCAATAAAAAGAAGTGATGTTTTATTTCTAAATAGCTTACTTAATGACATGTTGTATGGTTTTTTGAATTTATAAATCTCTAATACTCAATAAAATTAAACTAAATTCTGTAGAGTACTCAAAAATATAAAACTCTGTAAACTAATTTCACTTTTTTGAATCTATTTAAATGCATAATTTAGATTATTCAACAATTGATTTTTTTTGTAAATCCATAATTGAAGTATATATTTGCAGCCTCAAATTACACGGTGGTTGTAGCTCAGTTGGTTAGAGTAGTGGTTTGTGGTACCATTGGTCGTGGGTTCGAATCCCATCAGCCACCCTTAAAAGAGCAAGTATTTCCTACTTGCTCTTTTTTATTTCTCTAAAAAGAATATTCTTAAGTTTGTTACATGCAATTTAGGTTAAGTCTATTATTCTTTTGTCTTTCATGTACATTCTTATGTCCAGGGAATAGCCAAATTGACTCTCTATTAAGTGCTTTAAACAATGGAAAGTTAAGCAATGAGGAAAAGGTTAATACCTATTGTAGGTTAGCTAATGAAAATTCTAAAATAGACAGCTTCAAAACTTCAATCCATTTTTACAATGAAGCGCTTAATTTATCTAATCAGCTAAATAATGATAGTTTAAAGGTTGAAGTACTAAATTACATGTTTAACTTCTATTTTTATACAAAAGCACGAGATATAAAAAAAGCGAAGGAACTTCTACAAGAAATTATTGAAATAAATGAAAAAAATGGCACCACTATTTTACTTGCTGAGTCTTACCAGAGACTTTCTACTTTTTTGAGAGATGAAGGACAATTGAGTGAAGCTGTAGTCTTAAACTCAAAAGCCTTTGAATTATTTGAAAAAGAAAATGATAAAAGGGGATTAGCGGGCTGCTATAATCAATATGCCATTTTAGCTAACTTAGAGAATAAAAGAGAATTGACTTTAAAATATTTCCTAAAAGCAAATAGCATTTTTAAACAAATAGGTGATGAGAACTCGGAAGCGAGATTGTCAACCAATATTGGTAAAATGTATTTCTATTTGGGATTAAGAGATTCTTCTGACAAATATTTTGATAGATCAATAGAAATATGGAATAAATTGGGACGAAAAGATTTAATGGCTGTTACTCTACTAAACTTATCTCAGATTTACAGTGCTGAAGGTGAAAATCAGGACTTAAATTATGCCAAGAAACTATTGGAAGAGGCAAAAGAGAGCTTTATTAAGATAAAAGACAATAAATATTTGATTGATGTATATATTGCTTTAGCAAACGTTGAGAGGTCACAAAATAAAATTGTGAAAGCAATATTTTATATGAAAAAGGCTATTGAGTTAGCTGAAGCTGAAAGTTACAACAAGGTATTAGAAGATAGTTATTTACATATTTCAAGAATGTATGTTGCTCTTAATGATTATAAAAATGCTTATGAAAATATTGCGAAATATGTTAATTTAAATAATGAACTAGACTCCATTTCAAAAGCGGAAGAACTAGCTAGGCTTCAAATACAATTTGATACTAATGAAAAGGAAAAAGAAATTGAAAGCCTTAAAAAAGATAAAGAGGTAAGTGATTTAACTATTGCCAAGCAAGAAAGAGAACAAATAATGGCTTTGCTTGGTATATTATTGGTTGTCGCTATTGCCGTATTTATTTTTATCGGATACAGAAATAAGGCTAAGCTTAATTCAGAGCTTACCGAAAAAAACATTGTTATTCAAGAAAAGAATAAAGAGATATTAGATAGTATTACTTATGCAAAGAGGCTCCAAGAAGCAATACTCCCTCCTACCAAATTGGTCAAAGAATGGTTGCCCGAAAGCTTTATTTTCTATAAACCAAAAGATATAGTAAGTGGTGACTTTTATTGGATGGAAAGCATTCATGATAAAATTTATTTTGCAGCCATTGATTGCACCGGTCATGGCGTGCCCGGAGCTATGGTAAGTCTGGTTGGACACAATGCTATTAATAGGTGTATTAAAGAATTTAACCTAACTAAACCATCCGAAATTCTTGACAAACTATCGTATTTAGTTGAAGAGTCATTGAGTAAAAGTAATGAAGAGGTTAAAGACGGTATGGATATTTCGCTATGTGCGTTAGACTTGAAAACATACTCCATTGAATTTTCAGGTGCCAATAATCCTTTATGGGTGTTGAGAGATAGTGAGTTGATTGAAATAAAGGGAGATAAACAGCCTATTGGCAAACACATTGAGAGGAAAGCATTTACTAACCACCAAATTACACTTCAAAAAAATGATTCAGTTTATTTATTCACGGATGGTTATGCTGACCAATTTGGTGGAGAAAAGGGAAAAAAGTTTAAATACTCTCAGTTTAAAGAACTATTGATTTCAATTCAAAATGAGTCAATGGAAAAACAAAGAGAATTGATATCTGAAAGCTTTGAAAGCTGGAAAGGCAAACTAGAACAGCTAGATGATGTATGTGTAATAGGTGTTAGGGTTTAATTTTGCTTTTCAATAAATAATATTTTTTTGTTAAAATCAGCTGCTGCATTTATTACGCTTCTATACTCTTCATATTGTTCTATTGGGTAAGTTATTTGCTTATAATATTCATCAATAATAACTTTAATTTTTCCGTCCTTTAAAACTTCGTACTTAGAGGTAAAAGCCATTGTTCTTTCGTTATTATCAATATGAAACACATCCATTTTTAAATCATCTAGATTTACAATTTTATACCCACTTGGAATACTAAATACTATTTCTCTGTGGTAAGATCGATTAAAATCATTCTCAACTCTAAATTTACGATCCTTATCACTATACATTTCCTGCTGAGGCCCAATCATTTCACCAATTTTAAAAAGAAATTTAGGACCTGCATTTTCAATAAAAGACTGTGAAGTAAAGCTGGCGCTAGCAGTAAGAGGGTTAAGGCCAAAATTCACTGCGCCTTTGTTTTCTACCTTAACATCTTTCACTTCTACATCTTTAGTTATGAAATCAAGCAAGGATTCATCTAACTCTTTTTCTTGGTCTTCATCCATATAGTCATAAATATTTTGGGTAGAAGAAGCATAATATCCATGTGCCCTAGTTTCAATTGAAATATTCATATCCTGAATATCATCAGAAAAATCTGCGGTAATATACATGTTGCTATAGGTTGCTGAATGTGGCAACGGTTCAATAAACTTTATTTTACCGGCACCGCTTTTAAAGTCTCCTAATTCAACGGGTATGATATACAAGGCGTCTGTATAAGTTAGTTCTGAAGGAATGTAATTGTATCTGGAAAATAAGTCTGTAGGAGATATATGTACTTTTAGTTCAGGTAGGTAAATTAAATACTCATCTAAAAACAAATAAGCTTCAATTTTTTTATCAAAGGTATCTTCAAATCTATCACAAGTTAAAACTAACTGATGCTCAAGATTAATCAGCGTGAATAAGGCGGCATACATTTTAACCATGCCTGCCTCACTACAAAACTTGTTTGTTTTTATAAAGTCAAGGTTGTTTAATCCTTGAATAGATGATTTTATTACAGTAAAGGTTTTCTTAAGGTGATTTTCTATTTTTCTAACTTTTTGCTCATCAGAGTCATCTTTTTCAAGTTTTACATCTTTTAGTACAGACTTAGCCGCTTTTAGTTCTGCTTTAGTAACCTGATTATACATTTGGTCATAAATTAGCTCAGAAACAAGTCCGTAATTAATTACGTTGGATTTATTTTGAAATGAATTCCTATCTAATTTATATACCACTCTCATTAAATTGGATTTATAAGCAGCAAAAGGTTCATCATCAACTCCCGGTATTGAGTCTAAGAGTACACTTAATGTATTTTGACCGTATTCATTTGTGTCTGCTTTTAAGTCTGGTAATCCGTTGTAGCTAACAGAAGTAAAAAAAAGATTTTTAGGAGATGTGATGCAAAATGAGACATTCTTTTTTAAAATATCAGACTGTAAATAGTTTGAATTTCCTGTGTAGCTGGGTGAAATTTTAAGCACGTAATAAAATTCAATTTCATTCCCTAATTCTATACCATCAATAGCAAAATACCTATAGTTTTTATTAGTTTCTTCGTCTTTCGATTCTTTAATATCACTCTTATCCAATTCTTTTACTTTTCCATTGCTTGAAATAACCCTTGCTCTTTCCTGAATAACTTCAGTTCCTTCGTTAATAGGTATATAAATTTTATTATTCGCTTCAATAGCATCATTAGAATTTACTTTAATAATATTGTGAAAAAGCTTGTATTCATTAAGACTTCCTAAATCATCATAAAAAAACTCGAGCTCATAGTTTTGTTTTAAAACAACTTCAGAGTCCTTCATTTCTTCCTCTGTAAGATTATGGAAAGTTGGCTTTTCATCCCAAGTGTACTTATCTAATTTAGTAGGCACTTTCTGAGAGAAAAGTTGGGTTGTGATTAGTGTAAAAAGAAATATATTAATCAAATTTCTAGTCTTCATATTTTATATTTTTTTAAGAATAACTACTTCTCTGTATGCTTTATTTAATTTATCAATCATTTTATTCCATTCTTCGAAATACTTCTTTTCTAAAAGTAACACATTTACTCGAATTTGCTGTTTTAGTGTTATTGTGCTTTCTGTTTGAATATAGGATATTTCAAACTCAAAATCTGGAAATGTATAGCTGGTATTTTGAGGCACAAAACTAACCTTGTACCCTTCCGGTATATTTAACTTAACTGAATTTGAGAAACTGACATTGAATATGTTTTCATAATCATTCTGACGATCTGATTTTATTTTGTCATTTGAATATAAATTATCCAAATTAAGATTGATATATATTTCATCGTTATTGCTTTTAACGTAATCTTCAATGTTAAACTTGTATTTTATGTATAACGGCTTATCCCTGTCTTTTAGGTTTTTATCTGAAATACTGTCTAAAATAAATTTATTACTTCCTTTATTAAAAAATGTTCTTAACGATTTTATTTTATCTTTTTCATTAAGTCCGTCTAATCTAGAAGTTAAGTATGTTTTATAATACCCTTCATATTTCGATTCGCCTGTACCAAGAATTTTTGTATTCTCAAGGTTCAACTCCACATTATCAGAAATTTTATTAACTGATGCATCTACAATAGGTACATTTACTAGTTTGTAACTGTTTGGGCTGATGTTTATAAGCGCTTCCTTTCCTTGAATAAAAGATGAAGGTAATCCAATAGGTAATGTATTTGAAGTAGCATCTAAAAAGATAAATTTATCATCATATTCAAAACTGGCAATCATGTGGTTGTCTGCGGAAGGTGTAGGTAAATCAGTATAAGAATAAGGGATTTCTCGTGTTCCAATCCAAGTATGGTAAGCTTCAATATTTGCTCTTTTAGCCATTTGCACAATTAGATTTGCCATGTCTTTGCAATCTCCGTAACGCTTTTTGCAAACTTGTATTGAGTTTCTTGGCACAAATCCACCATATCCTTCTTCTATAGCTATATATTTGATGTTGTCTTGAACCCAATAATATATTTTTCGCATTTTTTCATAAGCGTTTTCCTCAGTTCCTATTATTGAATCTACAATTTTATTTAGCTCTTCGTTTTCTTCTTTTTCAACATTGCTGATTAATGAATTATACCATTTATGTAAGTCAGAAACATCATTAATCACAGACTTATTTTTACCTGACTTAGAGGTATAGCTCTTTATATAAACATGCATGTGAGGTAGAAAATATCTGTAATTTGGAGATAGTTCTTCGTTTTTTACGGATTTTATATTTTTTCTACTCCAATTATAAATAAGTCTTCCTTTTTTTTCTGAAACAGAAAAGTTTAAACTGTCTTTAGAAATGTTAAAGTACTTATCCTGTATTAAAATATCCTTATCACAGTTTATGGTTAGTTCGACTAAATCAAGAGGTGTGAAATCAGCAAATATGGTATAGGGAACAAACCTGGGTTGCTTTATGTTTTTTTTATACTCAAGTACCGTTTTACTGCCTTTTACCAGTGAAGGGAAATAAAAGTTTATTGATTTCACATCATCACTGAATACAGATGTTTCAAGTTCATCTTTAGTGGTAAATTCCTTAACTTTAATGTCTTTATACTTTCCCGAAACAGGAATTACACTTTTTGCTGAAATATCAAAAACATCTACAAAAGAATTAAAAAATATAGCCTCTGAAGCGTAAATTCCGGCATTATCGATAAGTATAAGTCTTTCTTCGTAAACCGTTTGAACAATTTCAAGAGAGTCACCAGCTTTTGAGATGTCTAAGGTTTCTTTTCTACTCAAGATTACACTCTTTTCTCCTTGATATTTTTTTTGAAATTTTTCTAATTCAATTTCAGGTTGAGAAACAGCAGTTACTGAATAAAAAACTGTAAAAAAGAATATCGCCCCCTTAAAAAATATACTCATAGATTAATTAGAATTTGTTGAAACTGGTCTTCCATTGTAATATATTTTGGTTTCTTTTAACTTTCCTGTTTCATCATAATATTTGGCTTCTCCGTGAAGCTTACCTAGCTTGTAGCTTAACTCCTTTTTAATTTTTCCGGATGGGAAATAATATTTACAAGCTCCATCAAGCTCACCATAATAATAGTTTTCTTGTGATTTGAGTATATTATTGGCGTAATAAGTTTTACATCCCCCATGATAATCTCCGTCAACATAAGTATAGTCTTCCCAAAGATTGCCATTTGGAAAATACTCAAGATACTTGCCTTGTAGCCATCCATTTTTTCGTTCAAATTCAATTGATTTTTTTCCATTTTTATAGTATGCCACTACTTTTCCTGTCTCATTTTTTAAAGGAATTATATCTACTTCATTTCCTTGCTGGTCTTGATAAGAATAACCAACAAACTGATCGTAATTATAAACTCTTATATATTGTAGTTCTCCATTAGTAGCATAGTAATATTGAGGACCATGCCTCATCCCGTCAACATAACTGTTTTTTCTAGCTATCTTACCATCAGAAAAATAATACGTGCTTTGGCCATCTTCTTGACCATATTTATAATTGATAAAATAATTTAGAGAGGCGTCTTCCCTGTAATAATTCCACTTTCCTATTTTATCGCCATAATAGTATTCTCCTTCAGTTTCTTTTTTTCCGTTTTCATAATACCAAACCCAATTTCCATGTTTTTTATTGTTAAAGTATTCGGCTTCATTTTCTTTCTTCCCTGAAGGGTAATAGAAATTAAATTTCCCATGTGCATTGCCTCCTATGTAATTTCCTTCAAGCCTTACTTCTCCTCCATAGTGATGCTCTAAATAAGGGCTAGTACCATGATTTAAGTCAACCACTTCTCTTACTCTTGTTCCTGAAGTATCGTATAACAAGTTTTTTACTTCAATTCCTTGTTCGTAATAAGATTCTCTCACTAATTTTCCATCGACAGAATAATACTCTTGCCAACCCTGTAATTTACCCTCTTTATAAAAGTTTAAAGACTCTAAAGAGCCATCAGAAAAATAAAATCGCCACTCACCTTCCATCAATCCATTTTTACAATATCCTTGTGATTCCATGTTTTTATTAGAGTAATACTCTTCATAATACCCATGCTTTTGATTGTCGGAGTAATTGACTTTATAATATATATTTCCGTTAGGAAAATAAGAAGTAAGTAAGCCCTCTAACTTACCAGCCTTAAAAGTTTCTTCTACGTCTAGAAAATTATTTTGGTCATAATATTTCCATAATCCTTCTTTTTCTCCGGCTACGTATTTTCCTTCATATTTTTTTGTTTCATCAGGGTAGATACCAACCAAATCAATTTGATTTTTCTTTTTAGCAAATTGTGCTACCACCTCCCCTTTTTTATTGTAATATCTACAAGCAATTATATCTCCTTTTTGATAATCAAGCTCATAATATAATTTGCCGTCTCTATCGAATTCTTTTCTTGTTCCATTATTCTTACCGTTTTCATCATAAGTTGCAACTACATTTATGGTTCCATCAGAAAAATAGGATTTAGTCGTACCTACAACAATATTGTTTTTTGCTGTTCCCTCAGAGGCAATTTTTCCATTCACAAAGTATTCTTTAAAATCGCCTTCAAGGTTGTCGTTAACGTAGTTTTCTTCGGAATTAATTTGACCGGTATTAAAATATTTTTTAAAGCTTCCATTTTTTTTACCATCCTTAATCTTTACATCAAGATATACTTCTCCATTATAATGGTACTCTTTAAAATCGCCTGTTAAAACATCATCACTAAAGTTCTTAGTATATTCCTTTATACCAATTGCGTAATAAACATCTTGTTGTCCTGAAAGTTTATCATCCTTTAAGTTTGATACTTTTGCCAATTCACCTGAACGAAAATAATCTTTCACTTCTCCTTGCATTAATCCGTTAACGTATGTTCCCTCTCTTGCCAAAACTCCATTTTCATAGTATGTTTTAAATGGTCCGTCTAACTCACCGTTTGTGTAAGAAAGCTCATATTTAGGTAATGTATTTTCATAATAAAACCGCCATGTTCCTTTGCGATTTCCAGCATCATCAAAATAACCGACAGTGGTGAGAGCTGTATTTCTATCACTGTATATTTCCCAAGTGCCTTGATATAAGTTGGTTGATGACTTGTTCCCTATTGTTTCTAAGGTAGTGTTGTTATAAAATCTAAATTGATACTCTCCTTCTTTTCCATCTACGACCACCTTCTTCTTGTTATGAAGTTCCCACCATGCTGTTCCTCCCCAAGAAGCGAAACTCTTTATCTTAGATATGTTTTTTTCTAATTGACTAACTAAGTTTTCATTTTTAGAACTAATTAACATATAATATGAATACCCCTCAAACATTCCTTCATCGTAAAGTTTTTTCCAAAAAGGTACGTAAAATTGCATCCAAAACCCCTTATCATTTTCGTCATATTTAATCTTTTCAAGAAGAAGGAACGTCTGTTTTGTAATAGGATAAGATAGCTTACTTTGTACTTTATACTTTTTCCCAAGTGCAATTCCATTATTAATAATAAGCTCTATATCAGAGTAATCATCTCCTGATTCACTAAAAGTAATTCCTTTTTTCTTAAGCTCAGGCTTAGAAGAAACTAAAGAATTAAAATAATCTACAACTGATCCAGCTCTTGCAGTGGAAGGCTCAAGCAATAAAAATGTGGATAGAGATAATATTGCTTGAGCTATTTTTCCTTCTTCGGCACTTAAAACTCCCAGTCTAAGATGAGTTTTTGGATGATTAGGAAAGTAATAAAGCACTTCTTTGTAGGCTTCAACCGCTTTATTGAATTTCTCCATTTTTTCATACGTTGCTCCTTTATTATACATCAAACCTGATGAGTATGGAAAAATTTTAAGGCCACTATCAATTACTGCTATAGACTCATCATTTTTACCTTGCCTAGAAAGAGCTATGGAATAGTTTACAAAAACGTTAGGGTCTGGAGTTCCGTATTTAAAGGCGGCAATGGCTGTTTTAGCTGTTTCAACAGCCTCATCGTATTTCTCTAACTCTACGTATGTTGCAATTTTTTCATTTAATGCAGCAATGTATAAGGAATCATTTCTGTTTATTTTAGAATATTCTTCAATTGCTTCTTCAAACTTTTCTTCAATATAATACTCAACACCTTTTCGAAAAATAGTTTTTGAAGAGGTAGAGTCAACTTTATCATTTTGAGAATAGGAAAACAATGCAACCAATGTTGCTAATGCAAGCAAAGTAAAATGTTTTTTCATAGATAGGTTTTAACCCAATAAAAATAAATATTATTTAATAATGTGGAAAAATAAGTGTATCAATTAATAAATTTATTTTTCCAATCAGTAGAGCTTAGATTGACACCAAAACTCATCCCTATAAAGGTTATTACTCCGAAACTAAAAATAAATGCATGAAGAGATATATAGATACGCTTTAAGACCGTTAAGTCAAATGGAAGCAAAAAAGCAACTAACAAGCAAAAAGATAAAACAGTAATAAATAGCGTTTGGAAATTTCGCAGCGGGAAATAAATAAACTTTTTATACCAAGCCATGTCATTTCCCCAACTGGCTATCAAGTAATACTTTCCGTTTGACAGAGGAATAAATAATAACGGGTCAGCATTTGGGTCTTTTAAATTAAACTTTGACTTTGGCGCAACGACTTTGAAGTTAGTTAAAGAACAATCAAATTCTTTTTCAAACTCTTTCACTTTGACTAAAACATCGTATGGCAACTCTTCTTTATAAAAATGACTATCTAAAAATCGCAATCGATAGTTGACACAAATTGTTTTAATATCTAATTCTGAAAAAACATGGTCAGATTTTAATTTCGTTTCATTAATAAAAGAGAGCTCTCCCGTAGTGTTTTTAACTGCTTGCTTTATCCTCTTTTCATGAAGAAAGTCTTGTTCAATAATTTGATTAGCCTCAACAATAAGCTCAGAAACGCTAGAAATTCTCTTCTTCTTTTCTTTTATGAGCTCTTCTTTTATGTTAATTGGTGTAAACATCAATTACAAAATTAAACATACTTTTTTAAAATTTCTTTTATCTGTATTAAATATGAAGTTCCAAACAAATTTAGATGAACCAACAATGGATAAAGGTTAGCGATATGAATAGCATCTTTCCAGTTAGTATCCAATTCATAAACTGATTGATAACCTTCATAAAATTCACTTTGAAAACCACCAAATAGTTTAGACATTCCCAAATCCATTAATCGATGACCATAATATACAGCCGGATCATAAACAACTGCGTCACCATTCTGGCTGAACATAAAATTCCCGCCCCACAAATCGCCATGTAATAATGAAGGTTTTTCAAGAGGGAAAAAATCATTCAATTTTAAATATAATTTTTCAAGGTTATCTGTGCTTTTTTTATCTATATTACCGTTATCAAAAGCCATTTTTGACAAATACCCAAGTCTATATTCAATAAAGAAATCATTCCAATTATCCGTAAAATGATTTACTTGCTTTAAGCTACCAATGTAATTGTCATACCCTAAGCCAAATATTTCAGAAGAATGATTATGCATCAAGGCAACATTTCTACCGAAATCAAAAAACAAATCGTCCCTGGAATTTCCTTCCTCAATCCATTCCAAAATTAAATAAGAGTTATCTCCAATATTCAAGACAGAGTCCACTTTTGGTATTGTTAAACCGGAATTATTTTGAAGCAATTGAAGTCCTTTTTTCTCAACTTCAAACATTTCAGGAAACTTTATCCGGTTGTTCTTTTTTAAAAAGAATTTACTCTTCTTTGTTTTTAGTAAAAAAGCTTGATTAATAGAACCACCATGCACAGACAACACAGACTGTATTGAGTCTGATATAATTTCTTCAATATTTGACAGCTCGTTTTTGCTTAACATTTATTGCAAAATAAACCCATTATTGATAAATCCACAATAAAACCGGTTTGGATGACTTTGAAAGTCTATCGTCAAGAAGTTTCATAAAATTATTAGAAACAGCCGGACAGCCCCAGCTTTCAGGTGAACCATTTGGGTATATTTCTTCGTCTGAAACTGCATCCCAAGAATGCAAAACAATAAAACGTTTATACGCATTATCATTGGTTTTCTCTAAGCCATGTAATTTATAGTTGATATGTATTCCCCAATTACTATATCCTCTCACTCCTATTTTATATTTACCAATAGAGGAACAATGGCTATCAGGAGTATTGCTAAAAACAGGGCTGGAAGCCGTTGTTTCATCTGCCCATTTTCCTTTACAACAACCATGTGTACAAATGGCTTTTTCAACAATAGAATCTTTCTTAAAGTCCCAAATAAACAACCGCTTTTTTCCGGAATGGATATTCATGTCCACCAAAATACAATAATCTGTATTCAAATCATTTGTTATACAAAACCCTATTGCTTCTTCCGCCTTTAGGTTTGTTTTAGAAAACAGAATTGAATCTTCATTTATTTTTGAAAAATGTGCACTAACACATGATTTTCCTGAAACAATAAATAAAATGAAAATTGAAATACAACCTAGTAAAATAAAGGTCAGCCAATAAAATCGTTTCATAGTAGTAAGTTTTCTTACAAACGAACTACTAAATTTCATTAGTATATTTTACTAAGAAGTTTTAACAGAATTTAACTTATCCAAAATTTTATCGGCAACACCTAATCTATTTTGAATATAGTTTTTAGAATTTACAGAAGCGGATTGATAAACCTCTTTATTTTCCAATAAAGTTTCAAAAACAGACTTTAAATCCTTTGTATTCATGATTGAAAATGCCGAGCCTTTTTGAATTAGATCAACAGCCTCAGGAAAGTTATGATAGTATGGCCCGAAAACAACCGGCAAACCAAAAGCGCATGCCTCTAAGATATTGTGTAATTTTTTATGAAAAGCCCCACCGATATAGGCAATATTAGCATACTGGTATATTTGAGAAAGCATACCAATGTTATCAATAATTAAAACCCGCTCACCACTCTCTTCTTTTAGTTTAGAGTATCTGACAAAACTTATTTTTAGTTTGTTTTCTACATCAGATAGATGAGCTTCATTTATTTCATGTGGAGCAATTATAAATTTAGTATCACTTGTGAATTCATTTATCACCGGGAGTAAATATTCTTCATCATCTTGCCAAGTACTACCACAAACAATTACCTTGCTATCCGAACAAAATTTCTCAATTTCACTAAATCTCTTAATATTTTGGACAGTTTCCCAAACCCTATCAAACCTTGTATCTCCTGATACAATTTGATTTTCATAACCAAGCAATTTCAGGTTATCAGACGAACTGATATCTTGGAGAAAGAAATAAGTAAATGCTTTCAGTCGCTTTTTAAACCAGCTTCCATACCATTTAAAAAACACTTGATTTTTTCTAAACACTCCTGATATCAAATAAAAAGGAATTTGGTTTGATTTTATTTCAGACATATAATTAAACCAAAACTCATACTTAATAAAAAAGACATTTTTAGGTTTAACAGCATTTATAAAGCGCTTAGCATTTTTTTTTGTATCAATCGGCAAATAACAAACATAATCAGCCAGATCATAATTTTTGCGAACTTCATAGCCCGATGGAGAGAAAAAGGTGATTAAAATATGCTGATTAGGGGTTTTAGCTTTGATTCTCTCAATTAAAGGTCTAGCCTGTTCAAACTCACCTAATGAAGCACAGTGAAACCAATAAGGATTTTTCAAATTAAATGATTGCTCTAATTCCTTCCAAAAATCTTCTCTACCATCTATCCATTTTTTTGCCTTTGGATTAAATAAAGAAGCAACATAAATTGCAAAAAAATATACATATATACTTAGATTATATAGTAATCTCATTATAGTTTAAATAATACCGTTTATGGATTTAAATCACCACTCCAAACTTTACTTATTTATAGTTTGCCATTCTTCTTACTTTTATACTACCAAAAAAGAAGACAACGACAAAAATGCGATTTTTATTTGTTATACTATTTGGATTAACTGTAAATCAGCTTTTATCTCAAAAAATGGAGATTTATGGTGAGGTAGAAGACGATCTCACGAAAACCCCATTGTACAGAGCTACTGTAGTTGTTTCAAGAATCACTGATTCAGTTTTAGTTGATTTTACAAGAACAGATAAAAATGGAGTATTTGAATTAAAAGAGCTAAAGCTTGATACCATTCAGGTAATCATTTCACACCCAAACTATGGAGACAAGACACTCTATTTATTTGGTGACGAAAAAAACCACCGATTTGATTTAGGAAAATTTACTCTTCCAGCTAAAAGTATTGATTTAAATGAATTTGTAATTTATGCTAATAGTGAACCAGTTTATTATAGCGGTGATACATTGATATACAATACCGATTCATTTAAGGTTCATAATAATGCAACTGTGGAAGATTTACTAAAGAAACTTCCGGGAATACAAGTGGATGCGCAAGGAAAAATCACCTCACAAGGAGAACAAATTGATAAAGTTTTAGTTGACGGAGATGAGTTTTTTGGTTCAGACCCAACTATTGCTACAAGAAACCTAAGCGCAAAAGGGCTTGAACAGGTTCAGATCTATGAAAAGAAAGATGAAAATGCCACTGCAAACTCTGACAATGAGACTATAAAAGTATTGGATATAAAGCTAAAAGAAGGAGCAAAGAAAGGTTACTTTGGAAAGGTAAGTGCTGCCAGTGACTTCAATCAATTTTATGAAGGCGAAATGCTGGCTAATAAGTTTAACAAACAACAAAAAATATCTGTATTTGGTTTGGCTACAAACACACCAAAAGCAGACTTTAACTTTAGTGATGCCTTTAAATTTAATGTTAATGGTGAGTCTAATGGCTACAGATGGGGAAATTCCTCAGACTATAACACCAATGAAAATGGTATTCCGCAGACAATTAAAGGTGGTTTTTTTTATGCTGATAAATTCAAAAATAAAACCAAAATATCTATCAACTACCAATATAACAAAAGTGAAATTAATAGCCTTTCAGATCAAAGAAGTCAATACTTTTTAGCTGACACATCTTATTATTCAGATTACTACGAAAATTCTAACAAACTGGCAGAGTCCCACTTATTAAATTCTAAAATAGAGTTTCAGTTAGACTCGTTAACAGAACTACATATTACTCCTAAAATAACTTATACGCTTAATAACTCAAACAACAACAATACAACTACTTTCCTTAGTGAATTATTAGACTCCACCAGAATCACAAACACTTATACCTCTTCCGATGGAAACGGATATGATGCCACCGCCTTACTAAAACTTATAAAAAAGTTTAAGAAGGAAGACCGAAGATTAGACATTTCATACCAAATAAATGCAATCAATAATATTAACGACAACTTTCTAGAAACTGAAGATCTGTTAATGACTGATACAGCTTCTACAATAATTAGTTTTGCAGACCAATACAAAAACTATGACAATACCAATATTAATCATTACACTGAGTTTGAATACATAGAACCCATCACTAAAAAAATATCCATAGGTATTAATTATGATTTTGAATATAACACCAATAAACAAAACAAGAATACTTTCGACTTTATTAATGGTGAATACAACTCATATAACGATAGTTTAAGTAACAACTTTACATCAGATAAAATATCTCATAGAACAGGTGGAAAATTTATTTACAATGTAAAAAAGCAACAATTAATAGCAGGTTCCTATCTTCAAAATCTAAGTTTAAACAACACTAACCTAATTACTCAAGAAAACACACATTTTAGCGTCAATAATATCCTTCCATACCTACATTGGAACTATAGAATAAAGGATAACACAAGATTAAATTTTAGATACGACACTAAGTCTAATTCTCCTACAATCAATCAGCTTCAGCCTGTTCCTGACAATACCAATCCTAATCAAGTTGTAATAGGGAACCCTAATTTAAAAGCTAATTATAGACACAATGCAAATATATCTTTCAATCAATGGAGTATGATAACTGGACGGTTTATATGGGCTAATGCGTTTTTTAGTGTTACTCAAAATGATTTTGCAAACTCAACTAATTTTGACCAGTATGGTAAGGCCACTATTCAAACAACTAATGTAAATGGAAATTATAATTTAGTTGGTAATATTGGAACAAACCTTCCGTTTTATAATAAAAAATTAACTCTTCGCCCTAACTACAACTATTTCGAATATGCCTATTCAGGCTTCATTAACAATGAAAAAAACACAACAAAAAATATAAGTCACACTCCGGCATTTGGAATTGGAGTTGAATATAAGTTTTTTGAAATATCAGCCGATGCTAGCTATGTGATGAATAACCCTAGTTCTACTATCAACAATCAAAACAACCAACCTTATTCCACCGAAAAATACGAAGGTAGATTAGTGTTAAATCTACCTGTCAAATTTAGGCTAATTACTGATTTAGAATACAACAAAAATAACAGAAGAGCACAAGGATATAATATAGAATACTTACTATGGAATGCTTCGCTTGAAAAGTATTTTGGCAATCTGGAAAATACCATTATTTCTTTTCACGCAACTGACATATTAAACCAAAATATAAATGCAGACAGAAGCATATCTAACAATATTATAATAGACTCACGAACAAAAATAATATCCCGGTTTTTCTTACTAAAATTCACCTATAAATTTAACAGCACTAAAACAAAAGAAAAAGATGAATGGTGGCATTAAAATAACCGTATTGTTTTTCTTTATTATTAGTTCTGAGTGCATTGGTCAAATTAACTCAGGTAAAATAATTTATGAGCGAAAGACTAATTTATTAAAGAAGTACAAAAATAATAATGAATGGATTAAGGAGAGAAACATTAAAGACAAAATTGATTTTTTTGAGTTAACTTTTAATGATTCTCTTTCAGCTTATAAACCGCAAGAAAGTGAATTAAAAGAGCAAATGAGTTGGACTACATCAAAAAATCAGGTTTATCAAAACTTGAATTCAAAACAAAGTATTCAAATAAAAAATATTTGGGGAGAAAATTTTTATGTGGTAGACAGCTTAAGAAATAGAGAGTGGAAAATAACCAATAGCAAAAGAGAAATTTCAGGTTATATGTGTAGAAAAGCAATATGGCAGGCAAACGACAGTACCACTATATATGCCTGGTATACAGACTTTATCGTTAACTCCATTGGTCCTGAAACATTTACCGGGTTGCCCGGAGCCATTCTGGGTTTAGCAACTGAAGACGGTGGTGTAGTCTTTTATGCCAAAAAAATTGAAGTTTATAAACCAAAAGTTAGTGAATTAGAGCCTGAGAAAATGAAGAAAAAGACCTACTCTTATGAAGAACTAAAGACAATGGTAATGCAACAATATAAAGATTCTGAATGGGGTGAACGGCTTTTACAAGAACACTTTGGGGTTTGGTGATTACCACTAGTAATAGTAATATTCCTGAGTTTTAGATTTGTATAGTGGAAGAATCCAACCCACTCTAAAACCGTAAAGAATATCTGTTCTTTGTTTTGTATCGTATTGCTGAGTATCAAAATTATACCCTCTCCTGTTATAGGTTAATGCATAATTGTATTCAAATCCACCATAAAAATTTACCATTCTGCTTTTACTTAAGAACACGTAACCTAAAAAGCCTTCAAAAGCCAATCCGTTACTTAAGCGATCGTAACCCTTTGCATATTCGCCCTCAATATTAGGTAAATTACTGTCTTTATACTGAAACTTAATTTTATGTTGCAAAAAACCAACTCCACCGTTTAATATAAATCCTGAGTTTTTATTTGGAGCCAACACGTTAAACATTCTTCCAAACGTAAACATGGTTGTAAAACCTCTTTCATCAAAAAATATCCTAGCCAATTCTCCATTTTCGTCAATAATATTGACATAGTTAAATTTTTCATCGGTAGTAATTGTTAAATTACTTAAGATAGAATCTTCTACTAGTTTATTCCCCCAGATAAAAGTTCCTTTTAAACCAAATGTCCAATACTTTTTAGTCTTTATATTAAAGTGAAGCCCAATGTTTGAATTAAAACCAAAGCGGTCTTTTAAATCACCTTCGGGAAGTTGTGCGGCATAAGATATTTTAATAAGTGGAGCAAAATAGCTAGAATCCTGGTATTTGTCATCTTGTGAAAAGATGTTAAAACTTATACCCAACAAAATAATAAATACTCCTAAAAACCGTAATTTCATATCGACCACAAAGAAACAAAAATAATACTTATGTAGCTCCCTTAAATTAACTATATTCGCAAACTTAAACACGCTAAAGTGTGATTTATTGTTGATATAGGTTATTAAGCCATAATATTTTACAAACTTTATTTAGATGAAGGAAATAAGAATGGTTGACCTTCTTGGTCAATATGAAAACATACAAACAGAGGTTGATAAAGCAGTTATTGATGTTATTCGTTCTACAGCTTTTATTAATGGCCCTGCGGTAAAAGAATTTCAGAAAGATTTAGAAAAGTATCTTGATGTAAAGCATGTTATACCATGTGCAAATGGAACTGATGCTTTACAGATAGCCATGATGGCGCTTGGCTTAAAGCCCGGTGATGAGGTTATCACGGCTACTTTTACTTATGTTGCTACAGCTGAAGTTATTGCTTTACTTGGCTTAACCCCTGTTTTAGTTGATGTTGATCCGAATACATTTTGCATAGATGTTGATGCACTTGAAAGAAACATTACAAGCAAAACAAAAGCTATCGTTCCGGTTCATTTGTATGGTCAGTGTGCCAACATGGAAGCAATTATGGAAATTGCTGAAAAACATAAGCTATTTGTAATTGAAGATACTGCTCAAGCTATTGGAAGTGAATATACTTTTAGTAATGGCGCAACTACAAAATCAGGAACCATTGGCGACATCGGTTGCACCTCTTTTTTCCCTTCAAAAAATTTAGGTTGTTACGGAGACGGTGGCGCAATATTTACCAATGATGATGAGCTAGCTAAAAAAATGAGAATGATTGCTAATCATGGTCAAAGCGTAAGATATTATCATGATGAAATTGGTGTAAACAGCAGGCTTGACACCATTCAAGCAGCAGTTTTAAAAATAAAGCTACAACACTTAGATAAGTATTGTGAATTCAGAAACAATGCAGCCAAGTATTACAATTCAAGATTTGAAGACCATCCTAAAATTAAAGTTCCATTTATTGACCAAAAAAGCACACACGTATTTCATCAATATACTCTACAATTAACCGGAGTAGATAGAGACGGACTTCAAAAACACCTTGAAGCAAAAGGAATTCCTTCAATGATAT
>CALALS010000003.1 GCA_937925525.1 uncultured Flavobacteriales bacterium
TGGTAAAGGACAAAAGAAGAAAGAAAACTCTGTAAAGGTTAAGGTTTCTTTTTAGAGCTTTTATTTTTAAACATCGGTTTAATGTATAAATTTTCGTTAATACTTCTTTGCATCTTTTTATTCCACTCTTGTATTTATTTTAGACCTCCTAGAAGAGTGGCTAATAATTTTGAATTTTGCTATGATGGTGAGATTAAAAATCAAACGATTAAAACAGAAGGATATTACCAACTTAAAAAAAATTGGTGGAATACATCTGGAGCGGGTGAGAATTATAATCCCAGATGGGATACATCAATAATTAATTTTAAGTTTTTTCCTGATGGAATTTGTATTTATGAAATTCGTATGGAAAAGTATTTAGATAACTTAAATGACAGTATAAATAAACACCCGTTTGAAGAATATGCTCGATTTAATGGTCTTTATAAAGTTAATTCTGACACTATAAAAATACAAGTTGTAAATGATGTTAGGCTAGCTGCACCTACTTGGGGTGCATTTGAGTTTGTATATATTATAATTGATGAGAAAAAGCTGAAATATCTTGGATTTAGGGTTTTGACTAATGAAAAATTTTATGCCAATAAATTTGTTTTTGCCAAAGACAAAATGGATGAAGAAAAGAATAGCTTTATAGCTAATTATGTTCCATTACAAAACATCCCTCCCTCTGGTACTTGGCTTAAAAATTTAAAATGGTTTTGGTGTAGTAAAGAAGAATATAAAAAATGGAAAAAATCTAAAAAAAATTAACTCAACAACTCTTCCAGCTTCTGATGTAAAGCATCGCCTCTTAGGTTTTTAGCCACTATTTTTCCTTCTTTATCAATTAAAAAAGTCATAGGAATACCTTGTATATTAAACACAGGCACTACACTTGAATTCCAACCTTTAAGGTCGCTCACATGATTAGGCCACTTTAAACCATCTTGAGTAATAGCATCTAGCCAAGCTTGTTTAGGTTCGGGTTGATTAGGAACTCCATCCAAAGAAACACTAAATACTTCAAATCCTTTGGATTTATATTTATCGTAAGCAGCCACTACATTAGGGTTTTCGGCTCTACAAGGTCTGCACCATGAAGCCCAAAAATCTATTAAAACTACTTTACCTCTTAAATCAGAAAGCTTCAAATTTTCACCCTTAGTATTAGGTAAGATAATATCAGGAATTTCAGCACCCGGAGCAAATTGACTTAACGCATCCACTCGTTTGGCAAAAAAATCGGCATGAGTTGAATTAGGATACTTTGCCTGAAACTTGTCATTCAGCATTTTATAGTAATCGTAATATTCTTCAGGATTTAATTGTTCTATAAAAAATTGAGAAACGTAAGGGTCCTCTTGAGTTTCAACCTGACGCTTTGCAAAATCGATAAGTTTTTGGTTAGCCATTGCATACTCTAGCTGTAATTGAGCAACTTGCTCAGGCCCCATGTTTTGATTATAACTATTTTGAATGGTATTCATTTCTTGATAAATGGTGGTGAATTCTTTTAAAGCTGTTCTAAAAGCTTCGGATGCAGGTGAGCCAGTTACTTCATAAGTGTTATTCAAATTAAGTGCATCTCCTGTAATTTTTATCTGTTCTCCCTCAGAAGCTACCAAACTACAATAGCTCTCATTTGTAAATTTAACTCTGTAATATGCTTTATCTTTAAATTTGATATCGAATCTAAAATTTCCCTCTTCATCAATTTTTGCCGTGTCCACAGGAACAATGCTGCTAGGCTGTAATTCTTCTAAATACACTTCTTTTCCGGAAGCATTCGATAATGTACCCATTATGTCTCCCGTTCCTTCTTCTTTTTTTGCTTCGCAAGAAAATAATACTGCGCTTATCATTAAAGCACCAAAAACTTTATTCATTTTTTAATTTTTAAAATGTAAAACTAAATTCTAGTTATTTAAGATTTGAATCTTTCTGATAACTTTTTCCTCCTCAGACGATAAAACTAATATGTATGAACCATCATATAATCCGGAAACATCAAATTTATGATTTGATTTACCGGTAAGGATTCCTAAACTCTCTTTTTTAACTTCTCTACCCTCTACCGTATATAAAGTTACTATAACATTATTTAGCATGGTTACGTCAGAAGTAATATTCAGCATATTCTTAGTTGGATTTGGATAAACATTAAACTCTTTAATTAAAGAGTGATTTTCTAATCCATCGGTTAAGAATACCCAAACTGTTGAGGTTATAGAATCCTTACAATTTCCAAGATTAACAACTAATTTAACCGTATAAACTCCCGGTGTAGTATAGGTATGAATTGGATTCTTTTGAGTGGAAGTTCCTCCATCTCCGAAACTCCAATTCCATGAAGCAGGGTTTATACTTTGGTCAAAAAATGCAACCTGATTACTTTTATTTAAATATATGGTATCTACACTTTGTCCGAAAGCTGCGGTAGGAACCGGGTCAACAAAAACCGTAATAGTATCTACTCCGGTACAATTATTTGCATCTGTACCCCAAACAAAATACGTTTGTGCCGTTGAAATACTTACCCAAGGGTTGGCGATAGTTGAATCACTTAATCCATTTTGAGTACTCCAGGTGTAAGAAGTTGCTCCTGTTGCGTTCAATTGTGCAGAATCTCCTAAGCAAATTCTAACATCAGGACCAACAGACACATTTGGTAATGCATTTACAGTAACTGAAATTTGACCTTGCGCAGCACAACCAACAGTATCTGATATGGTAACAGTATAAGTTCCCGTTGCATATACATAAGTTATTCTGGTAGTATCACCATTACTCCAATTATAATTATCAGAAGAATCAGCCACTAATTGTAATGAATCACCCATGCAAAAAGTTGTGGAACCAACAGGTGTTATTCCGTTAGACGGTAATGAATTTACCGTGACAACAATTGTATCAGTATTTGTGCAACCAGAAGCATTTGTTGCTGTAACAAAATAAGTAGTAGTTACAGTTGGTTTTGCATAAGGATTACGAATATTAGGATTACTCAGCCCTGTAGTTGGAGTCCAGCTCCAACCTACGGCACCGGAAGCAGTTGGTGAAAGTTGAACGCTATCTCCCACACAAATAAATTTATCATTAGGTCCAAAAGTTTCAAACTGACACCATTTAATGGTTGAATAGTCAAGGTTACTTGTTGGGTCTTTGGATTTTCCGGTAACATATACATTATCAGCAGTATCAAGAGCCATCATTGCAGCTTGATCACTATTACTTGCGGGACCATCGAACCTTGCTTGCCAAATAATATTTCCGTTGGAAGAATCATGCTTTAAAGTCAGATAATCATTATTAGTTCCTATTCCCCTGCTAAAACCGGTAACATAAACATGTCCATTTTTTCCTAACTTTAGACTATTACCTTCATCAAATTGAGATGCAGGACCATTATATTCATTAAGCCAAAGTTGATTTCCTAAAGTGCTGTATTTGATAGTAACAATATTTTCTGACTCTCCAACAGCTCCATTAACTCGCCCTGTAACATACACATTTCCTCCGTTGTCTAATGTTAAATCTAAAGCCTTATCTTCTTCGGAGGCTGCTCCATTGTATCTTCTAACCCATTGTTGAGCTCCTGCACTATTATACTTTATGGTAGCGTAATCTAAGTCTAATAACTGACCACCATAGCTAGACCCTGTAACATATACGTTTCCGGAGTTATCAACCGAAATTTTTGAAGGAATATCAAATAGATTTCCTGGACCATTGTAAAGTGAAGGTGAACCCCAAATAGGACTTAGGGAATTATTATATTTCATGGTGGCATAATTCAAATCTTGACCTGATATAGTCGCATAACCGGTAACATAAATATCTTTATTCGAATCCATAAAAATATCAATCCCGTTATCTATTTGATTTGCATTACCATTATATTGTACTAAATTTTGCTGAACTCCAGCGGAGTTGTACTTTATAGTAACCATATTGGTACTTTGACTAGACATATCAGCTCCTCCGGTTACAAAAACATCTCCGTTATTATCAACCACCAAAGCATAAGCTTCATCAAAACCATTGGCTGTACCGTTATATGGCGTAGCCCATAGCTGAGTTCCGGTAGGACCGTATTTAATTGTAATGTAATCAAAATTTCCTGAGGCATTTGTAGTGTAACCACACACATAAGTATTTCTGTTAGCATCAACAAAAATATCTCTCCCTTCATCTATACCATTTCCGGCTCCTGAAAAAGTTCTTACCCATTGCTGTACACCCAAACTATTGTACTTTATAGTTACAATATCAAAACCACTTGTAGTATTTGTATAAGAAGTACCCGTAACATATACATTGTTTGAGTCGTCCAATGCTATTGCTTTAGCAGCATCTGTATTAAACCCTCCACCGGTAAAACGAGATTCCCATTGAATATTAATCTGAGAATGAATAGATAAACAAAAAATGTTGGCTAGAATAAGTGGTAAAATGTAGTTTTTTAGCATAGTTTTAAATTGAACAAACCCCAAATTTAGACAAATTGAACAAATCTGGAAAGTGAAATATTCTTTTTTATAGATAAATGCGAATATTCTTTAGATAAACTTCCTATTATTTTATTTTTTCCTACTTTTACAGTTTGTGTAATTAGAAACCACTATGAAAAAAACTTACTTACTACTACTTGCAGTAATTCTATTCCCTGTTTTCAGTTTTGCCACCCATATTATTGGAGGGTCATTAACCTACGAACACCTTGGTGGAGCTACTTATAGAATTACTCTTAAACTTTATAAAGATTGTGGTCCAACTTCTGTGGGCTTTCCCAACCCTGTAACAATTCAGGTAAGAGGTAATAATGGAGCCGCTTTTAGTCCGAGTAAAAATATTTCTATTCCTCTAACAACCATTGACACATTAAATCCTCCTATTGATACTTGTGCTTTCAATCCTGGGGTGTGTGTTTCTGAAGCTGTTTATACAAAAGTAGTAAATAACTTACCCCCAAATGTTGGAGGATATCACTTATGGTATCAAATCTGTTGTAGAAATGGAAGTATTATTAACTTAACTAACCCACTAAGTACTCAAGAAACTTATTACACCTACATTCCTGATAATTCACAAATATTAACTAACTCAAGTCCAAATTGGGTTGATTTCCCACCTGTTTTTGTTTGTAGAAATCAACTACAAACATTTAATCATGGTGCAACAGATAAAGACGGTGACTCACTTGTATATTCTATGTATAGACCTTACAGCACTCAAGCAGGATTTACTGGTAACACTCCTAATTTCAACCCGGTAAATTATCAGCCCGGTTACAGTGCTACAAACCCAATGGGTGGTGGAGTCTTTAGTATAAATCCACAAACAGGATTGATTACATTTAACCCTCCTGGACTTGGACAGCATGTTGTTGGTGTAAAATGTGAAGAATATAGAGACGGAGTAAAAATAGCCGAAATTTTGAGAGATTTTCAATTTAACGTATTAGATTGTCCTCCACCGGCTAATCCTTATATCGGAATTATTGATGCATGTAAAAGCTTAACCATTCAGTTTACTAATCAGTCTGACTCTGCGGCTACAGATTTTTTCTGGGATTTTGGTGATTTAGGCTCTACAACTGACACAAGTTATAAGAAAAATCCACCGCCATATACTTACCCAGGATTAGGAACATATACCGTTATGTTAATTGCTCAGTACGGTACAGCTTGTGCTGATACCACATATAAAACATTTACCATAGGTAATATCTATGCCGGATTTACAATGGCTCCTGACTCAGTTTGCCAAGGTTCTCCGGTGAGCTTTAATGATACAACTAATGCAAATAGCGGAACAGGAACACCCATTTCATGGCAGTGGACGTTTGGTGACGGTGGAACTTCAACCATACCAAGTCCAACTTATAATTATAATTTGAGTGGTAATTTTAATGCTCAGTTAATTGTCACAACATCGGACGGATGTGTAGATACCATAACAAAGCCAATTTTTGTTCAGGCAAGACCTATTGTAAATGCAGGACCTGATACAACATCCTGTATTAATGCTCCGGCTGTTAACTTATCCGGATTTTCATCAACCGGTACCGGTATATGGATAGCCCCAGGTAGTTTTAGTCCAAGTAATACAAGCTTAGGCAATACCTATACCCCAACAAGTAATGAGGTAAATGTGGCGGGACAATCTATTATAATTTTAGCAAGTACAAATAATGGATTATGTCCTCAACAAACCGATACTGTTATTATAACTTATGTTCCTGGTCCTACTGTAAATGCAGGAAGTGATATTTACGTTTGTCAAGATACCGCATATATTCCTTTATTTGGCTCAGTAACAGTAGCTCAAGATGGTGTTTGGTCAACCACAGGAACTGGAACTTTTTCACCTGACGACACCTTAAGTCATGGAGCACAATATATTCCAAGTCCGCTAGATACTTCTAATGGTTCTGTTAAGCTTTATTTAACAACTATTGGTGTTGGAAACTGTATTCCAACTCTAGATTCAATAATGATTTTCTTTACTCCTCCGCCTACCATTGCATTATCGGTGGAAGATACTATTTGTGATATTTATCCAATACAATTAAATGCAAGTAGCACCACAAATGCAGGATATTGGGTTAGTAGCGGAACAGGAACTTATAACCCTTCGGACACTGTTTTAAACACTCTTTATTATCCTAGTGCTGGAGATATTTCAAGTGGAAGTGTAACGTTTTATTTCCAATCAAGAAATAATGGAGGCTGTAAAGTTCAATATGATACTATCACTGTTGCCATTTTACCTTCCCCAACAGCCAATTTCAATTTTACTGGTGTGTGTTTAAATGACCCTACTCCTTTCCTTGACTCTTCATATACTCAAGTAGGTAATTTAACCTCTTGGCAATGGGATTTTGGAAACGGCAACAGTAGTCAACAAAACCCTAACCATGTATTTGATACTTCAGGAATTCACTTTGTTCAATTAATAGTTACATCAAATAACGGATGTTTTGATACCATAATTAAGCCTGTAACAGTTTATCATCTTCCTGAGGCTGACTTTGGTTCTACCGGAATTTGTAGAAACGAACCTACTTTCCTTTATGATTCTTCCACAGTAAATGGTAGTACTATAACAAACTGGTGGTGGAATTTAGGAAATGGGCAAACTAGCACTTCCCAAAATCCAAGCTACAGTTATGGTACTTCAGGCACTTATAATGTTCAGCTGATTGTTCAGTCTGCTCAAGGATGCTTAGACACCATTAACAAAAATATTACTGTATATCCTGAACCTGTTGCTGACTACATAGCCGATAGATATTCAATGAAAATTGGGGAGTATGTTAACTTTACTGATAAATCATACACAAATATTATTGCCTGGAATTGGGATTTTGGTGACGGAACAGGAAATGCCACTAATCAAAACCCTTCCTACTTCTATCAAAATAGTGGGAAGTATCCTGTAACCTTGATTGTAATGGATAATAATGGTTGTACGGATACTACGGTACAAGACTTTATTGTATTTATGCCTCCTTTAGTTCCTAGTGGATTCTCACCAAATGGAAGCGGACAAAATGATGTACTTTATGTATTAGGTGGTCCATTTATCGAATTCCAGTTTGATATCTATAATAATTGGGGTGAATTAATTTTTATGTCTAATGAACAATCAACCGGTTGGGATGGAACTAAAAATGGAATAGAACAACCAATGGGTGTTTACATATATCAAGTAAGAGCCGTAACTGAAGATGAAGTCGTCCATACATTAGAAGGCGATGTGACATTACTCAGATAATAAGAAAAGACTAAAAGAAAGAGACTAGAATGAAAAAACTATTAACTATTACTGCTTTAAGTGTACTTATCTCTACCGGTGTTAATGCACAAGACTTTCACTTAGCTCAGTATGACGCTCCTCCATTATTTTTAAACCCTGCAATGACCGGGAAGTTTAATGGAAAATATAGATTACACGCACATTATAGAACACAGTGGAAAGTTATCTCTACAAGACCTTTTACAACGGGCTTAATATCCTTTGACAAGGCGTTTGGTAAATGGGCGTTTGGTGTTCAATTAATTAATAATAACGCAGGTGCGGGAAGTTACAATGTTGCCGGAGGTTTAGTATCAGCTGCTTATACACTCCCATTAACAAAAGATGGAAACCATCAATTATCTTTTGGGGTGCATGGGGGTGCATTTCAAAAAAGCGTTGACTTCAATAAACTTACTTTTGAAACACAATATACTGTTCAAAATGGCGGAGGATTTAATACCGCCTTACCTTCTGGAGAAAATATTGGCAATGCTCAAACCATTGTACCTGATGTAAATGCCGGTCTTCTCTATTTTTATGGAAAAGAAGAGGCTAGAATAAATCCTTTTGTAGGTTACACGTTGTTTCATATCAATCAACCATCCGAATCATTTTACAATGATAAATCTAATAAGCTACCTATGCGTCATATTGGTCATGTCGGAGTAAAATACAACTTAAGTGAGGGTATTCAGTTATTACCAAAGGCTATTTATATGAATCAAGGAAACGTAAATGAATTACTTGTGAGTATGGTAGGGCATTTTTATTTAAAAAACATGGATTCATACATCATTTTTGGACCTTACTACAGAACCACAATAGCAAACCAAGATGCTGCCGTTATAGAGCTTGGAGGTAAGTTTAAAGACTATACTGCCAGAGTTAGTTATGATATAAATATTTCCACATTAAAAGCCTCTACTGATGGAAGAGGAGCTTTTGAGATTTCGGTTACTTACATACCAAAAAACAGAAAACCTATTACTGTACCTAATTGCCCAAGGATATGATGATGAGAAGATTAACTGCTTTTTTTATTTTAACAATTATTGGAATCTCAGGTTTTGCACAAAGCAAAAAAGAGTCAATGGAATTAGGAAATGCTTCTTATGAAAACAGACAGTATTCATCAGCCATATACTACTACTTAAAGGTTCTTGGAAGCAACACTTTAAATTCAGGAGAAATCACTTTTCCTTATGAAATAAAATCTGTTGCAATTAAAGCTAAAGATGTAGAAAGCTCCAATAAAAAAGACTCTTCAAAAACTAGTGAAGATACTCAAGAGAATTTTGTGATTAACATTTTAGCAGATTGCTACAGGTTAAACAAAAACTTTAAAAAAGCTGAAATTTGGTATGCAAAATCATTAGACAACAGAAACTCTAACTTTCCTTATGTAAGATTTTGGTATGCTGATGCTTTAATGAAAAATGAAAAATATGGTAATGCTTTAAGCCAGTTAGAAACTTTTATTACTGAATTCACAAATACAGAAGATCCTTATTTTGTTAGAGCACAGCAATATATAGTAAGTTGTAATAAAGCAATTGATGCAGGTGAGCCTAGAAAAGATATAGCCGTTTATGAACTTGACAGCACTTTCAACTCGGGTGTATCTAACTTTGCCATTAATTTTCACGGAAACGAAAAAACGTTGGTATTCTCCTCAGCAAGAGAAGGCAATACTTCAAGCGAAGAAATAGACTATCCGGCAAATTACGCAAGCGATTTATATCTGGTAGATAAGGATAACAATGGCTTTGGAGTTCCCACTAAGTTTGGTCCTCCGTTAAATAGTGGAAATAATGAAGGTTGTGGCTCTATGTCTTTAGACAGACAAACCTTTTATTTTACCAGATGGTCTCCGTTTGCTCCAAACGAATGTGCCATTTATGTGAGTAAATACTTTAACAATCAATGGATGCAACCATTAAAGCTGAACAATAACGTAAATGTTGAAGGTTATCAGTCTATGCACCCATTTTTATCACTAGATGGAACTTTACTTTTCTTTTCATCTAACCGACCGGGTGGATTTGGAGGATATGATATATGGTATTGTACGGTTGATGATTTTGGAAATGTTGGTCCTGCCAAAAATGCTGGAAATATTGTTAATACTGCCGGAGATGAAGTAACTCCATTTTATCAGTACATAGGTAAAACTCTTTATTTTTCATCTGACGGACATGAAACTATGGGTGGCTTAGATGTAATGCGCTCTACTTTTAATGACTACGACTCAGTTTGGACTAATGCTGAAAATTTAGGACAACCCATTAACTCTAGTAAAGATGAAACCTTCTATATAATTTCAGAAGATCAATCTTTTGGGTTTCTTACCTCTAATAAAGCAGAATGTGCTTCTTGTATTGATGAAGAGTATAAAGATTTGACTACCGGCTATTGTAATAAGGTTTATACTTTCACAAAAAACCCTATGAAATTTGCTATAAACGGAACGGTTTATAATGCTGAGACTAATGATATTATTCCAAATGCATTAGTTACTTTCAAGGATATTAAAGGAGTTAGAGAGCCTATTTTCCTGACTACTGACGAAAATGGGTATTATGAGAAAGAACTTGGATATAATGAAGAATGGTTTATTAAAGCCCAGAAAAAAGGATTTTTTGGTGATGCTGCAAGCGTTTCTACAGTTGGTTTAGCCGAATCAAAAACCTTCATTCAAGATTTCTTCTTAAGTCCTATCCCAGAGGGTGAAATTGCAATTGAAGGTATTGAATATGATTTTGATAAAGCCACTCTTCGACCTAAATCAAAAGAAGTTTTGGATAATTTAATTGAATTCTTGAAATTAAACGATAACATTATTGTTGAAATTGCTTCACATACCGATAGCAGAGGAAATGATAAATACAATTTAAAACTATCTCAAGAGAGAGCTAAATCTGTTGTAAATTATTTAATTGCAAATGGAATAGCTAAAGAAAGAATGATTGCAAAAGGTTATGGTGAAACTAAACCGTTAGAAGATTGCTCTAAATACCCAGAATGCCCTGAGACTGGAGGTGCTGACTGCCCTTGCCATCAAAAGAATAGAAGAACTGCATTTACGACAATTTCTGAGGATTATAAATACAATCTTAAGACAGAGTAGTTTTATAATTTCTGAAGTTGTATTAGCAAACTTTCAATATCCTTCTTTATTTGATAGTTTGAGCAGGTATAGTTATTTATCATAACTGAAAAAATAACCTCTCTCCCACTTTTTGTGGTAAGATAACCTGAGTAACACCTGACTCCGTTAATGTAACCGCTTTTAGCATGAACCTTTCCGGGTATTGATTTTGCAAAGTTTCTTAGTGTTCCGCTTTCTCCTGAAATAGGTAACGATTTATAAAAGTCTGAAAACTCTTTAGAAGATTTAACTTGTTGAAGAACTTTAACCATTTGCTTAGCTGTTACACCATTGTTTCTCGATAAACCGCTACCATCGCTCAAATGCATCCCTTCTAGATCAATACCTTTAGAAGAAATAAATGTTTCCACTTCCTTCACTCCTAAATCATAATTAGCCTGCCCGTTGCTTGGACATAAACTCAACAAAATAGCCTCTGCATACAAATTCATACTAATTTGGTTAGTCCAATAAATAATATCCTTTAAAGGATTTGACTCATGTATAAAAATTAAGGTTAAATTATTGATAGGGTAAATTTCTTCGCTCAAAACAATTCCTAAACTCAATAATTCTACTTTCATTACTTGTTCTAATACTTTATTTGGAGAAGGAAGCGCAGCTTTAACCAAAAAGTCATTCCTATTACCCGGTAATTTACCTTTCACAAGCCTATTTCCATCAAATGGAGAGCCATATATATAAGCTTCATCAGAGCTGATATTACTTGAAATAACTTCACTTTTATAATTTACAAAGTTTACTTCAGGTTCTGTTTTAACTATTTTAGCTGTATCGTCAATGTTACCGGTTTTAAAATGAATTTTTTGGGTATTATCAAATAAATTGATGGAATAAGCAGCAGCTCCATAGTAATTTGCAATATCGCCCCATATCCAATTATGAATGGGGTTATTAGAATGAGAACTAATGTCAGTAAATATTCCTCCCTTAATTTCCTTTATTCCAACTGATTTTATCTTCGTTACCCATTCATAAATAAAGTTTTGCTGGTTAAACCTTTCTGAGCCAAGAGTGGGATCTCCACCACCTTTAATAACTATATTCCCATGTAAAACACTATCCTTTACCTCTCCTGAATAATATATCTTAGTCTGAAACTTAAAGTCTGCCCCTAATTTTTGAAGTGCTACAGATGTAGTTATTAATTTCTGTGTAGATGCAGGTATTAACGTTTTTTCTGAATTCACATTAATTATTACCTGATTACTGTCAGCGTATAAAGCATAAAGTCCTAAGTGAGCATGTTTTAAATAATCTCTGCTTTCAAAATCTTTAAGAAATTTATTAAGCTCTTGAGCATGAGAATTATTAAAAAATAAAGTCAGAAATAAAAAAAAACTTAAAAACTTCATCAGCTGAAAATAAGAATAAGAATCTATAATAAAAAAGTCCGGCTTTGCCGGACTTCTCACATGAACGATTATTTATATTAACATAAATAAAAGGGGTTATTTTAATAGGGTAACTTTTCCAACATAAGTATGGTACTCTGCTTTCACATCCTTTACCTCTAATCTATATACATATACATCGGTTTTACCAATTCCTTTACCTTTTACTCTTCCGTCCCATTTTGCATTATCGTTTTCACCACTAAAAATCAGTTCGCCCCATCTGTCAAATATCATTAGCTTCATATCTTCTATTCCATAGCCTTTAGGGAAAAAGAAATCATTATCTCCATCTCCGTCAGGCGTAAAAGTATTAGGAATAAAAATTGCATAGTCTGGCTCAACTCTAAGCTCCTTCCATATGCTGTCTTTACAGCCATATTGACTTTCAATTTTCAACCACACTATATAGTTTCCTGAATCTTTGTAAAGATGAGTAGGGTTTTGAGTATTTGACTTACTTCCATCTCCAAAATCCCAACTCCAAGTAGCAGGTATTTTAGATAAATCAGTAAACTCTGCTTCAGGAGCATAAAAAACATTCAAAGTATTTGGAGACCAAGTGAAGTTAGCAATTGGCAATGGGTAAACTGTTATTAGATTGTTTTGAGTAACTGTAGTACTACATTGCTTAGTTCCATAATTTTGAATAGCTGTAAGTGTAACATCAAATGTTTTAACTGTTAATCCGTCATTTGTATAACAATGAGATGGTCCGTTACTTGAGGTAGAACTACCATCTCCAAAGTTCCAAACATAAGTTCTTCCTGGAACTCCAGCAGTACTTCCGTTAGGAATGAAATTAGTACAAACCGGTGTACAACCGTCTAAATTGTCAGCAACAAAATTAGCAGGGGGATTATCATAAACTGTAACCGGCTTAGTAATTGAATCAATACAGCCATTTGCACTCGTTACAATTAATGTTGTATTATAAACATTTGGTGCGGCATAATTATGTGTTGGATTTTGAGCTCCTGAAGCTGGAGTGTAATCACCAAAATTCCAGTTCCAATTTGCTATTACTCCAGGTGTACCATTACAGCTTAGATTAGTTAAATCATTAAACTGAGAATTTGTACCAAAACAAACCTCTGTTGGAGTAAAATCAACCACCGGATTAGGATAAACCTCAACCTGCTTTGTGATAGTGTCAGTACACCCATTATCAGAAGTTACAACTAATGTAGCATTATATTTGCCACAACTAGCATAGGTATGAGTAGTGTTTTGTGTGTTTCCGTTAGGAGTTTGGTCACCATAAAACCATTCCCAATTCGCAATCACTCCTGAGGAAACGTTAGAAGCATCATTTAAAGGCAAAGCCAATCCATCACAAACATTTGTAAAATTAAAGTCTGCTGTTGGCATTGGATGAATTGTAATGTTTTGGGTTGCAGTATCGGTACAACCATACTGAGTAGTAGTAACTAATTCAATTGTATAATTACCCGCTCCGTAATTTGAATACGAATGTGTATGACTTCCTGATGTGTTTGAAGTTCCATTAGGATGGCCATAATTCCATTGATACGTTGTTGTATTTACAGAGTTATCAGTAATTGATGTATTAACATTTAAACACTCATCTGTAGCAGTAAAAGCGGCTGTTGGCAAGGTATAAACAGGTATATTCTTAGTAACTGAATCTTTACAACCTTGAGCTGAAGTAACCACTAATTTTATAGCATATCCAGGTGCTTGATTTGCTGATGCATAAGTATGACAAGGACCATTAGTGTTATTATTAGTTCCATCACCAAAATCCCATTGCCATGCAGATAAAACACTGTTTGTAACCGCAGATTTGTCTAAGAAACATGTCTGCTCACCAAAACAAACGCTATCAGCATCAAAATCTGCTGTTGGATTACTATAAACTGTTACTGTTTTATTAATAGAATCTTTACATGTAGCTGTTCCTACTACTAGTTTAACAGTATATGTACCGGGCCCAGGAAAACTGTGATTAATATTCTGTGTGGTATAATCTACTGTACCGTTGTTACCTATATCCCAATTCCAAAATGTAGGCGGTGTACCTGTAGAGGCATCATTCATAGGTAATGGTAAACCATCACAGACATTAGTGAAATTAAAATCAGCGGTTGGCGGTGGCGAAGGAGTAATATTAATGACTGTATCCCGCCAACAACCATTTGCACCGGTAACTCTTAACCTAACCGCATAAGGACCACCGGTGGCAGGAAGATATGTATGGGTCGCATTTTGTCCTGTTGCATCAACAGTGCCATTATTGTCAAAATCCCATTCCCATAATGTTACTGCACCGGTACTAACAGATGTTTGTGCGCTTCCTGTAAATGAAACAGGAGAACCATCACAAAAAGGAACAATTGTAAAATCAGGTATTGGTGCCGGATTAACGGTTAATGAAAAAACAGTATCGTAACATCCTCCGGTAAACAAAGTACACAATGAAGTTATAGGCGCCAACGTATTATTTTGAGCTATAAATGAACCAATATTACCCGAGCCGTTAGCTGGTAAACCAGTGCCTGTATTATTATTATTCCAGTTGTAAGTTATACCAGGCTGTGGTGGGAAATTCCATGGGGCTGTGGGAGAATTAACACACACCGTTTGACTTGGAATATTTGAAGGAGCTCCACAAGGAATTGTAAATGTACCTGATTGAGCCGGAGACCATCCACATGCATCCATAACAAACGCATTTCCACCTGCATATACAGTAAAGGAAATAGGAACACCACAAGGGACCCCTGGAAAATCAAAAGCAATCCAATCATTATAATTGTTAGCCTGAGGACAACTAGCAAAAATGTTAAGGGCTGTACCACAACCGGGAAGTTGATTACCCGGAGTATTTTGAATGTTAGCGTTTGCTGTACCACTTGTTGTAGTGGTCACACCGTTAACAGTAACAGTAATTTGCATTTGTGTATTTGCTAAAGTTTCTGTTCCATGCCAATGTTCCATGTACAAACGCAATTGGTCATCACAACTTGCACAATATCCAATCTGAACAACATGTGCTTCAGCTTTTTTATTTAGCCCGATTATACTTATGAGTATTAAAAGGGTAGTGTATAATAATTTTTTCATGGTAAGCGGTTTTTAGATAAACTATCTATATACTTAGACGAAAGTATAAAAAAAAGGTTGCCAATGAAATAAATATTAGTATGAATCTATAAAAAAGGCGATACAGTTTTGCATCGCCTTTAACTAATCTTAAAAAATATTATTTAAGAAGCGTTACTTTACCAACATAAGTATGATAGTCTCCTTTTACGTTCTTAACTTCAATTCGGTAAACATACACGTCTGTCACTCCTATTTCTTTACCTTTAACTCTACCATCCCATTTAGATTCAACGCCTTCTTCTTCGTAAATTAACTCTCCCCATCGATCAAAAATCATCATAGTGGCTTCTTCCAAACCAAATCCTTTAAAAGTAAAGTAGTCGTTAATTCCATCACCGTCAGGAGTAAATGTGTTTGGAATATAAACTGCAAACTCCGGTTCAACTCTAAGTTTTTTCCAAGTACTGTCAGTACAACCATATTGTGTTTGAATATGTAACCATACAATATAATCGCCAGAATCTTTATATACATGATAAGGATGTTGAGTAGTAGAAGAATCGCCATCTCCAAAACTCCATGTCCATTGCGATGCTCCACCTAAAGACATATCCTTAAACTTAGCCTCAGGATAAAGCAGTACATTTAAAATATCAGGACTCCAGCTAAACTCCGCAATAGGTTGAGGATAGGCTGAAATAAAATTATTCTTAGTAGTAACCGTTGTGCACTGCTTTGTTCCATAATCCATCACAGTAGTTAAAGTAACATTAAAATATTTAGTACTTAAACTATTATTTTGGAAACAATGTGTTGCATTTATTCCTGATACATTTGAATCGTCACCATAATTCCATAAATATGACATGCCAGTAGCAGGAGTGCCACCATTTGCAGTAAAAGTAACACAAACTGGTGCGCAGCCTCCATTTGTATCTGACACAAAGTCAGATGGAGGATTATCATAAACATTAACTGGTTTAGTTATGGAGTCTTTGCAGCCATAATTGCTGGTAACGATAAGCGTCCCGTTATAATTTCCAAAACTAATGTAATTATGAGTAGGGTTTTGTGCTCCTGAATTATTTCCATCACCAAAACTCCAATTATAGTTTACAATACTTCCATTAACATTATTGCATTGAATAGTACTATTATCTGTAAATTGGGTGGTAAATCCAAGACACTCTTCTGTAACTGAAAAGTCAGCAACCGGATTAGGGTAAACTTCAATTGTTTTAGTAACAGTATCTGCACACCCACTATCAGAATTAGCTATCAGGGTTACATTATAGGTACCACAAGCGGCATATAAATGGTTTGAATTCTGAGTATTTCCATGTGTAGAGCCATCGCCATAATTCCAATCCCAACTGGCAATAGTACCCGAAGATATATTACTGGTGTTGTTGAATGGAACTGCAAGACCATCACACATATTTGTGAAATTAAAATCAGCTACCGGTGAAGGGTGAACAGCTACCGTAGCATTAAATGTATCAGGGCATGATGTTCCTGACTCAACAATTAACTGAACATTATACATCCCAGGCACTGTGTAAGTGTGAGTGGTTGTACCAACATTAGTTGAATTATTACCATCTCCAAAGTCCCATGAATATTTAACACCGTTAACTGAGTTATCAGTAAAGGTTGCCGGATAATTTACACAAGCATTAGTAATTGTAAAGTTTGCGGTTGGTAACGGATATACAGGAACATTAACATTAATACTATCCTTACATCCGTAAGCAGATATTGCAACTACTTGTGTAGAATAACCCGGAGATATATTAGCAGCTGGGTAAGTATGAGTTACCGGTGTACCAGTTGAGTCATTAGGACTACCATCACCAAATTTCCATATCCAATTAGTTATAGTACTTCCATTTACAGTTGACTGGTCTGTAAGAGTTGTTGGAAAACCAACACACACTGAGTCTGTTACAAATGATGCAGTTGGGTTTTCAGCGACCATAACACTATCAACTATAGTATCATTACAACCCAATCCAGACGACACCACTAATTTAACTTGATACCAACCTGCAGCCGGGAATGTATGAGTTGGGTTTTGTGTTGTATAATCAACAGTACCATTGTTTCCAATATCCCATTGCCAAGTACTAATAGGTGCAGGAGAAATTGATGAGTCATATAATTGCATTGGTGTATTTGGACAAGATACGAGTTGCCCTATTTGCGCTATTGGTGGTGGTGCCGGTGTGACCGATATCACACTATCATCTTTACACCCATTTGTACCAATAACCGTTAACTTTATATTAAACGGTCCTGGCCCGGTAAAGTTTTGATTTGGAGGGCTTTGGGTTGAGTCGTCAATAATCCCATTATTACCTATATCCCAATACCAGTTGGTTATTGGCCCAGTAAATCCAGAGGTCTGAGAAGAGTCTACAAGAGTTACAGGAGTATTCATACAAAAAGGGACTACATAAGGTACAGCTTGAGGAGCCGGATTTACTGTTAGAGTAAAGGCAGAGTCAACACAGCCATAAAAAACTGTACATATTGCAGTTATGGGGGCTGTGGTGTTATTCTGTGCAACGAATGAAGGAATGCTTCCTGTACCTGTAGCAGGTAAACCTATTGCAGGATTGCTATTGTTCCATGTATAGGTAATACCAGGTAGTGGAGGAAAGTTAATAGATGTAAATGTATCTCCAACACAAACCGTTTGATTTGGCGCACCTACTGTAGGTGTTCCGCATGGAATTGTAAATGTACCAGTAGTAGCAGGCATCATATTACAGGCGTCCATTGTAAAAGCGTTATTTCCAGATATTACTGTAATAGAAACCGGCACGCCACAAGGAACTCCTGGGAAATCATAATTTACCCAGTCATTGTGTGAATTTGCTTGATATATACCCGTACCATTACATGCTCCAATTACGGTAATTGGATTCGCACATCCCGGTAATTGGTTTTTAGGAACATTTTGAATATTTGTAAGAGGAGAACCAGTAGTTGTAGTAGTTACCCCATTTACTGTAACAGAGATTGTCATTGTTGTAGTTGAAGGACTAGACGTAGTATGCCAGTGTTCTACCCATAATCTTAATACGTTATTACAGCTTGCGCAATAACCAAGTTGCACCGCATGAGCTTCAACTTTAGGTGTATAAGCCAAAAACGATAATAAAAATAAAGTAGTAAAGAATATTGCTTTTTTCATGATAGAAATATTTTTTGTTCTATTATGTTTAAAGACGACAAGATACAAAAAAGGTTGCCTTGATACAACATAATGGATAATTTAATATAATTGTGCAAAGTAATTTTTATTAAATTAAAAGCTATGAGAATATTTTTTGCTACTATTTTAGTTTTACTTGAAATAGGCGTACACGCACAAAAAAAGGTTACTCCCATCAATACCTCAACTAATGATTATTATGAATTTGGTCAAAAAATAAATAAGACTACTCTCTTAGTTATTACTGATCAAGATTTAGTAGATGAGGAGTTTAGTACAGATGTTAAAGAGATTATAGAAAAGGAGTTTGAAAAAAATTGGACATTTAATGAATTCCAGTTTGTAACTTCTGCGGAAGCCGAAAAATATGTAAGCAACTCTAATTATTCTTTTTTTATGATGTATAGCGCAAAGTGGAGTGAGCTTAGTACAGACCACATCAGCTTTACAATTGTTCAGGGAAACAAAAATGCTAAGGACTTTAAATCTTCAGAATTTTATGAAAAGGCTCATATGCTTAATTTTAGCTTAGATTTTGAAAAAGAAATTGTAGGTAAAGGCAAACACAAAAAAGAGTTAATTAGTATAATTGACTATCGAAACTACCTTTCTTATATAATAGGGTATTTTAATCAAACCCTTCATAGATTATATAAAAAAGATAAAACATTTAGCCTTGCCGGAACACCTGTTGAAAGAAAAAAGATGGTTAAATGGCACATTACTTATTATAATGATGGCGAAGAAAAATTAGCCGGAAAAACTGTTTATATTGATGCAACTATTTTACCTAAAGATTTTGACCAAGAAGATTTTTACGAAAAAATGAATCGAGCTGTAGAAGACGGTTTCTATTTTAAAGTTGTAAATAGTAAGGATGTCAAAGAAGAAATTTTTGGAGAAAATGCTGACGCAAAATTCTTTGGATACTACTATGATGATTTTAAGCCAAAGCTGTCTAAAAACAAATATTACTACATAAGTGTATATAGTATTGAAGAAAAAAGACTCCTAGCTGAATACACTACCGTATATGATCATACTCTGTATAATATTGCAGGTTATACTATATCAACGGCTATTGCCGTAGGGCTTTTTGCCTTAGCTCTCAGGTAATTCGTCTTTACTAATAGGCTCTCTCAAAACAAACTGGCCGTCAAAAACATCTAAAATAAGGTCTTTATCTCTACTTACCTTGTTAGCTAATATCTGCTTTGAAAGTTCGTTTAATACTTCTTTTTGAATAATTCGTTTAACGGGTCTTGCCCCATATTGAGGGTCAAATCCCGCATTTGCCAAATATTCAATTAAATCATCAGAGAAACTTACTTTAATATTGTTTGCCGCTAGTTTGCTCTTTAATATATTCAATTGAATTTTAACTATATCCTCTATTTCCTCTTTCCCTAGAGGTCTAAACATTACTACTTCGTCAATCCTGTTATAGAATTCAGGTCGTAAGTGTCGCTTCAGTAAATCCAGCACTTGCATTTTAGTTTTTTCAAATACTTGCTCTGAACCGGAAAGTTTTAAATCTTCATAATTATCCCTTATTATTTCTGCACCCAAGTTAGACGTCATAATGATAATGGTATTTTTAAAATCTACTGTTCTTCCCTTATTATCTGTTAATCTACCATCTTCTAAAACTTGCAATAAAAGATTGTAAACATCAGGGTGCGCTTTCTCAATTTCATCAAAAAGTATAACTGAGTATGGCTTGCGTCTGACTGCTTCTGTTAACTGTCCTCCTTCATCGTAACCAACATAACCCGGAGCGGCTCCAATTAATCTTGAAACAGAATGTCTTTCTTGATATTCGCTCATATCTATTCGAGTCATAGCATCTTCATCGTTAAATAAATATTGGCTTAATGCTTTTGCTAGCTCTGTTTTTCCTACTCCGGTAGTTCCCAAGAAAATAAAAGAACCAATTGGTTTATTAGCATCGCTTAATCCGGCTCTGTTTCTACGAATTGCATCAGATACAGCAACAATGGCATCTTCTTGGCCAACTACTCTTTTTCTTAATTCGTCTTCAATATGTAAAAGTTTTTCTGCTTCCGATTGAACCATTTTTTTAACAGGAATACCAGTCCACTTAGAAACTACTTCAGCTACTTCATCAGCATCAACTTCTTCTTTTATCATTTTAGATTTTGATTGAAGTTCTAGCAATTCCTTTTTAGCTTTTTCAATACTCTCTTCTACTTCTTTTACTTTTCCGTATCTAATTTCAGCTACTTTCCCGTAATCGCCTTGTCGTTCAGCTTGTTCTGCCTGAAGTTTAAGCTGTTCAATTTCTCCTTTCCCTTTTTGAATAGTATCTACAATATCCTTTTCATGTTGCCATTTTGCTAGGAATTCGTCTCTCCTCTCTGTTAACTCAGATAATTCTTTACTTATTGATTCTAATTTTTGTTTGTCGTTTTCTCGTTTAATAGCTTCTTTTTCAATTTCAAGTTGAAGAATTTTCCGTTCAATTTCATCTAACTCTTCTGGTTTTGAATTGATTTCCATACGAAGTTTTGAGGCAGCTTCGTCAATTAAGTCAATTGCTTTATCGGGTAAAAACCTATCAGTTATATATCGCTGTGAAAGTTGAACGGCAGCAATAACTGCCTCATCTTTTATTTGAACCTGATGATGTGTTTCATATTTTTCTTTTAATCCTCTCAATATAGAAATAGCATCTTCTTCTGAAGGTTCATCCACTAATATTTTTTGAAACCTTCTCTCCAGAGCTTTATCTTTCTCAAAATATTTTTGATACTCGTTTAAAGTTGTCGCACCTATTGTCCTTAGCTCTCCTCTCGCCAAAGCAGGTTTTAAAATATTTGCTGCATCTGTAGAACCTTCTGCATTTCCGGCTCCAACTAATGTATGTATTTCGTCAATAAATAAAATAATGTTGTCAGAATTCGATACTTCTTTTACCACAGATTTCAACCGCTCTTCAAACTCACCTTTATATTTAGCTCCTGCAATTAAAGCGCCCATATCTAATGAATAAATTGTTTTGCTTTTTAAGTTTTCGGGTACATCGCCATTAATTATTCTGTGCGCTATACCTTCCGCAATAGCGGTTTTACCAACTCCGGGTTCACCAATCAAAATAGGGTTGTTTTTAGTTCTTCTTGAAAGTATTTGCAACACTCGTCTAATTTCATCGTCACGGCCAATTACAGGGTCTAATTTTCCGCTCTCAGCAAGTTGATTTAAGTTTCTCGCATACTTATTAAGCGCGTTGTAGTTATCCTCTTGAGATGCAGAACTTACTTTTTCTCCTTTTCGTAACTCAGTTATTGCTTTTTCTAAACCATCTTTTGTAATTCCACTATCTTTCATAAGCTGTGAAATTTGGTCTCCAACATCAAAAAGACTCAATAAAAGGCGCTCAATACTTACAAACTCATCTCCTGTTTTTTTAATTCCGGAAAGTGCAGCTTGAATAGCTTTATTTGCATTTTGAGATAGATAAAAATTGCCTCCGCTTACTTTTGGAAATGATTTAATTATACTATCCACAGCTTTTTCTAAAACCTCTCTGTTTATACTTAATTTACTAAGTATATAAGGAGTAACATTTTCATCTACATTAAAAATTCCTTTTAATATATGAGCTGTTTCAATGGCCTGATGCTCATTTTCCATAGCAATTTGCTGAGCATTCTGAATGGCTTCTTGTGTTTTTATTGTCAATTTATCTAAATTCATTTTTCTTTTTTTTCAGATTGCGTCAAATTTCAATCCATAAGGCAAAATGCTCTTTAAACCTGCCGTTTTGGCTTATTTTTATTGTGTTTAAAGACAAAATGACCGAAAATTATACTTTTGTAAAAAAATGTCTTATGGAAGAAAAAGGAAAAACAATTGCAATTTTAAGTTATTGTACTTTAATTGGTTTTATTGTAGCCATTGTTATGCATCAGGAAAAAGAGAATAAAAGTGAATTAGGTGCGTATCACCTCAGACAATCACTTGGAATATTTTTAACCGGCATAGCTGCTGCACTGGTAAATATCATACCCATCTTAGGACAAATTGCTTTTTTTGTTGCTGCTATTGGTTTAGTAGAAAAAGCTGTATTAGGTCTTATATCTGCAATCAATGGTGAAATAAAACCCGTTCCTTTATTAGGTGATTTTTATCAAAACTTATTTAAGGATATTAAATAACTAAAAAAGCCTCACATTGTGAGGCTTTTGTTTTAGGTAGTAGTT
>CALALS010000004.1 GCA_937925525.1 uncultured Flavobacteriales bacterium
CATTTTCTACAATACGCATTCCTTTACCACCACCACCGGCAGATGCTTTTACCAAAATCGGAAAACCAATTTCTTCGGCTATTTTTTTAGCAGCAGCAATATCATCAATGGCATCTTCTGTTCCGGGAACCATAGGAACATCAAACTTTTTAACGGCAGCTTTAGCAGCCAGTTTGCTTCCCATTAATTCCATGGCTTCAGGGCTTGGACCAATAAATGTAATGCCTGCTTTTTCTACTTTTCTGGTAAAGTCAGCATTTTCTGACAAAAAGCCGTAGCCCGGATGAATACCGTCAACTCCTAATTCCTTACAAACTTCAATAATTTTGTCGCCTAATAAATAGGATTGATTTGACGGTGGAGGACCCAAACAAACTGCTTCATCGGCATATTTTACAAAAAGCGCACCTCTGTCTGCTTCTGAGTAAACGGCAACTGTTTTAATTCCCATTTCTTTTGCCGAACGCATAATACGTAATGCAATTTCTCCTCTGTTGGCTACTAATATTTTATTCATTTCCTAAGTTAAATTTATGACAACACTCTTCGACTTCGCTCAGAGTGACTTTATTTCTTAAATCTATCAGCTAAAACTAAATCTTTACTACCCGGTGTGTATTTGTAAAATCCTTCACCTGATTTTGCACCTAACTTTCCTGCAGCAACCATATTTACTAATAATGGACACGGAGCATATTTTGGATTTCCAAAACCGTCTTGTAAAACATTTAATATAGAAAGACATACATCTAAACCAATAAAATCAGCTAATTGAAGCGGACCCATCGGGTGAGCCATACCTAGTTTCATTACGGTATCTATTTCTTCAACACCGGCAACACCTTCATACAAAGTAATAATGGCTTCGTTAATCATTGGCATTAAAACCTTGTTTGCTACAAAGCCCGGATAATCGTTTACTTCTACAGGAACTTTTCCTAATGTTTTAGATAGCTCCATAATTTTTTCCGTTACTTCATCTGAAGTAGCATAACCTCTGATTACTTCAACTAATTTCATTACCGGAACAGGATTCATGAAGTGCATTCCAATAACTTTATCAGGACGTTGAGTAACTGCCGCAATTTTTGTAATAGAAATAGAAGAAGTATTAGTAGCCAGAATAGCATCTTTACCACTAAATTCATCCATTTGTTTAAAAATGCTAAGTTTTAAATCTACATTTTCGGTAGCGGCTTCAACTACTAAGTCAGAGTCAGTTACTCCGTTTTTAAGGTCAGTAAAGGTGTGAATATTTTTAAGGGTAGATTGCTTTACTTCTTCCGTAATTTTTTCTTTAGCAACCAAACGGTCTAAGTTTTTACTAATAGTTGCCAAAGCTTTGTCTAGCGATTCTTGCTTAACGTCAACTAAGTGTACATGAAATCCTGATTGAGCAAATACATGCGCTATACCGTTACCCATAGTTCCGGCACCTATAACTGTTACTTTATTCATTTTCTAAAAATTAAATTATTGGTTGATGGTCAAAGGTAAAAAAATAGACCTATTTTCCACTTCCTTTTAAAACGATAAGGACGGTATAGAATAAAATCTTAAAATCGATAAGTAGCGACATATTTTCAATGTAAAGAATGTCATACTTTAATCGCTGAACCATTTGCTCTACATTTTCGGCATAGCCATACTTTACTTGCCCCCAAGAAGTAATTCCCGGTTTTACTTTTAGTAAATGATAGTAGTGGGGCGCCTCAATGGTAATTTGGTCTATGTAGAATTGACGTTCCGGTCTTGGGCCAACTAAACTCATATCACCAATCAGTACATTCCAAAACTGTGGAATTTCATCTAACCTTGTTTTACGCATCCATTTTCCAAATGGAGTAATTCTTGGGTCGTCTTTACTAGATAATGCCGGTCCGTGCTTTTCTGCGTCTATGTACATAGAGCGGAATTTGAATATTCTAAAAGGTTTACCATGTTGCCCAATTCTTTCTTGGCTAAAAAAGATAGGACCTTTTGATGTTAGCTTTACACCAATAGCTGTAAAAAGGTAAACAGGAAAACCAATAATTAAAACACATAGCGATACAAAAATGTCTATCACTCGCTTAAATGCCTGTTGCCATGCCGGCATTATTTCCGGATTTACGTGAATTAATGGTGCATCATAAAGAGAAGAAAGTTTTACCGAACCTGCCAAAATATCATACATATCCGGTATTACTTTTATAATAACTTTTGACTGGCTTAATTCATTTATAATTTTGTTAATCTGATTGTGTTCTGATGATTCAACAGCAATAATAGCTTCTTCTACGGCATTTTCTTCAACTACTCTTTTTAAATCAACACAGTTACCCATGTGAGGAAGAAAACTGGTCATTTTATGAATTTCACTTTCGTTAACATGAGTAAATCCAATAAACTTATTTCCGCTAGATTTCGGTTGAGCTTCCATTTCTTTAAAAAGTTCTACCGCTTTTTCATTTGAGCCAATGATGATGGTGTTGAACCCCATTTTTCGGCCATGTATTTTATGCGCAGTAATAGAAGAAAGCACAAACCTGCAAACACTTGTAAACCCAAAGTGGAGAGCAAATAATGTGAAGTAGAGAACATAATAGTTTTTGTAGGTAGCTACTTCATCGTCTAATAAAAGTGCAAAGAAGATAATTAGTGTTCCGAAAACAGATAAGCCTAAAATTTGCCCGAATTCTTTTAATCGAGAAACCCTGTAAACGTTTCTATACATTCCAAAGGAGGCATAAATAATTAGCCAAAACATAGGGATAAGTGCTATGGCATAATAAAAATGAGCGTCAAACTCCAGTGGAATATCGTAACCAAATTTTAGTGGTTCGATAGATTCTTTTCGGTAAACGTAAAAAGAAAACCAGGCCAGTGCAGCGGCTAACCAGTCAAAAAAGATATACTTTATGGTTTGGAGAGGTTTATTCACTCTGATGTTTTAGAAATGGATAAGTTTTACGTTGTCTATGTAAATATTAGCAGATGTTATATAGCTTTGGTTTTGAATACCAAGCGTAATATTAAAACTACTTGCACTGGTTTCAATATTAATGGCACTGCTCAAATCAATATAAATTTTTCTCCATTCGTTGTGTTCGGCTAAAGTGATAACCGATTTTTGTACCGATTCATCATTCACAAAAACTCCAATGGTGATAGATCTTTTGGCTGATTCATCAATGGATTGGTTATAATTAATAATGGAGCGAAAATCCATTTCTAAATAAACAGGTGTTGCATTTAATGGAATAGAAGTAATATCCGGAGATTTTATTTCAAATAATGAAATTTGGTCGTCTAGAATAATTTCACCTGATGCTCCACCTTCAAATTTGTAACTTGGGTTGGTGGTTTTTGCAATGCTTCTTTCACCTTTTCCTGTATTTTGAAAACTAACTCCTGAATTTTCAAAATCTTCTATCCAAGGAATTACGGCTTCGGTATTGTATGTAAAGCTAGGTTTTATGCTAATTACACTATCCGGGATTAGCTCAACGGTATCGTAGTAATAAGAGTAAAATCTATAAAAAGTTCTAGTGCTTGAAATTCCATTATTTTTTATGCCCGGTCTTACTGTAATATTATGAGATCCTTCCATTAAAACAGGCACTTTAGCCGGAATTTCATAAGCGCCAATAAATTGGTCATCTACATATAACCATACATCAGTAATATTATGACTATTACTGCCTTGAGTGGCATAATCGGTAGTAAATGTAAAAGAGTCTATTGAGATATACGAAGGTATTTTAGCTTCTACTTTTTCTTTTTTACAAGAGTTAAAGACAAAGCTTAGTAATACCAATCCTAGTAGGTGTGTTTTTCTCATAATGGCGGCAAAAGTAAACATTTTATGGTATTAAAACCATTCAATAACCTAGCTAAACGAAATTTACAATAGATTTATTGTTGAATGAAATAAAATAATTGTACTTGATTCTTAAATAGTTAGTTATAGCTGTTCGTTAAGAATAATGCTGGACTCGTTTACTTTTTGAATAATTTGATGGGCAACTTCTACTGCATGAAACCCATCGGAAAGCGATACAACAGCCGGCTCTGATTTAACAATGGAGTTATAAAATGCCTTTAATTCTTCTTTGATTGCATTATTGGGTTCAATAGTTGGTTTTTCAAAGAAGATTTGCTTTTTGCCTTTATTTTCTCCTAAGTCAATAACCATAGCAAACATATCATTTTCATCAACCTCATCTTTCAACTGAACAATTTCTAATGCTTTCTCCAAAAAATCAACGCTTAGGTAAGCGTTCTTTTGAAAGAATCTTGATTTACGCATATTCTTTAGCGACATTCTGCTGGCGGTTAAGTTGGCTACACATCCATTGTCAAATTCAAGTCTGGCATTTGCAATATCGGGAGTGTCGCTAACAACAGCAACACCGGAGGCGTTTATTTTTTTTACGTTGGATTGAACAGCGCTCAACACAATATCAATATCATGAATCATTAAATCCAGAATAACCGAAACATCAGTTCCTCTAGGATTAAACTGTGCTAAACGATGCGTTTCAATAAATAAGGGATAAGTCAAATGTTTTTTTGCCGCTATAAAAGCAGGATTAAATCTTTCTACATGTCCTACCTGAACTACTACATTGGCTTCTTTTTCCAGTTCAACCAATTTCTTTGCTTCATCTACTGTGTTAGTTACCGGTTTTTCTATAAATACGTGAACCGATTGTCTTAATGCTTTCTCAGCATATTCAAAATGAGAAAGTGTAGGAGTAACGATATCTACCGCATCTACATTTTGCAATAATTCTTCAAAACTTTCAAATGCCTTTAAATCAAATTCTTTTGAAACTACTGCTCTTACTTCCGGATTAACATCATAAAAGCCAACAAAATCAAAGTTTTCTATTTCATTAATTAATTTGAGATGAATTTTTCCCAAATGTCCTGCACCAACTAAACCGATTTTCAGCATATCTAATTTTATGGAACAAAGGTATGGGCAATAAATAACTGCTTTGTAGTTGCTGTCTATTATTTTTAACACCTCATTTTTAATAAGATGAGTTTTTACCTATCTATATTGCTTAAATATGTTGTTTATTTGTGTTGCGAATGAATATCGTTGACTCATATCAGCATAAGGGATTGCGGCAGCAATTGGTGGAACAGCTAAAGGCAAAAGGAATTACCGACAGACGTGTGTTAGATGCTATCGGAAAAATACCCAGACACGCTTTTATGGATAATGCTTTTTTACAATTTGCTTATCAGGACAAAGCTTTTCCTATTGATTGCGAACAAACCATTTCTCAGCCTTATACAGTAGCTTATCAAACGCAATTGTTAGATGTACAGCCCAGAATGAAAGTATTGGAAATAGGAACAGGCTCGGGCTATCAAACTTCTGTTTTATGTGAAATAGGGGCTAAAGTTTTTTCGGTTGAACGGCACAGACCTTTACATTTAAAGGCAAAAAAGTTGTTGCAAGGCATGAAATACAGAGCTGATTTGTTTTACGGTGACGGATATGAAGGACTTGAGAACTTTGCTCCGTTTGACAGAATAATAGTAACAGCCGGAGCACCATTTATTCCACAGGCATTAAAAGACCAATTAGCTATTGGCGGTCATTTGGTAATTCCTGTAGGAGAGAGTAATCAAGAAATGAAGCGATTGACTAAAATTTCCGAAACTGAATTTGAAGAAAACTCTTACGGAGACTTTAGTTTTGTGCCGCTTGTTGAAAATAGAGCAAAATAAATACAATATATTTTTAGTTTCTTTGTTAAAGCATCATCAAAAAATAAAAGAATGAAAAAAATACTTTTTACACTATTAGCATCTACAATATGTCTATTCTCATTTTCTCAAAATGATAGTATTAAAGCTGAATCAGGAGACTGGGGATTTACGGTAAATGTGACAGGATTGATTAATAATGTGGGGCTTTCTACCAATAAAGATGTGGTGGGCAATAGTTTAATTAGTACAAAGTATTTCTTTAGCAATCAAAATGCGGTAAGAGT
>CALALS010000005.1 GCA_937925525.1 uncultured Flavobacteriales bacterium
ATCACCCGCTTGTATTACAATAATGGCAAGAGACTTAAAGGAACCACCACCTTTTACAATTGGTTTAATCTATTCTGGTAAGTCATTCATTTGTGCAGCAATGGTATCATCTTTGATAACTTTTGCAGCTCTTTCTAATAAACGTGAGTGTAAGAAGAATACGTCACCAGGATAAGCCTCACGACCAGGAGGTCTTCTTAATAATAAGGATACCTCACGGTAAGCAACAGCTTGTTTAGAAAGATCATCATAAATAATAAGCGCAGGACGACCTGTGTCTCTAAAATATTCACCAACTGCAGCACCCGCAAACGGAGCGTAGAACTGCATTGGGGCAGAGTCAGATGCGTTTGCCGCAACGATTACTGTATAATCCATTGCGCCTGCATCTTCTAATGTTTTAACAATACCGGCAACGGTAGAGCCTTTTTGTCCGATAGCAACATAAATACAAAATACAGGTTCACCTCTATCATAAAATTCTTTTTGATTGATGATGGTGTCAATTGCAATAGTTGTTTTTCCAGTTTGACGGTCACCAATGATTAACTCTCTTTGACCTCTACCAATTGGAATCATAGCATCAATAGACTTAATACCAGTTTGTAACGGTTCATTTACCGGTTGACGAAAAATTACTCCCGGAGCTTTTCTTTCTAATGGCATTTCGTAAAGATCACCTTCAATTGGTCCTTTACCGTCAATTGGGTTTCCAAGAGTATCAACAACTCTTCCCAACATTTTTTCTCCGACATTAATGGAAGCAATTCTACCTGTTCTTTTAGCAGTATCTCCTTCTTTAATTTCAGATGACTTTCCTAACAATACGGCTCCAACGTTATCTTCCTCAAGGTTAAGTGCAATACCTTGCAATCCGTTTTCAAACTCAATTAACTCACCGGCTTGTACTTGAGACAAACCATATAAACGAGCAATACCATCTCCTACTTGAAGAACCGTACCAACTTCTTCTAATTGAGCTTCAGTTTTATGACCTGAAAGTTGTTCTCTTAAAATTGCAGAAACTTCTGCTGGTTTAACTTCTGACATTATTTATTGTTTTAACTATAATTAATATTGTTTGATATATTGATTTTGGCTAAATGCCTTTTCTAAATCTAAAATTTTTCTTTTAATGCTTTCATCAACCTGTCTGTCACCAACTCTCACTATTAAACCGCCAATAATTTCCGGGTCAACTTTTTCTTCAATTTCAATTTCATTGGCTTTAACAGCACCTTTTACTAGAGCAATTACTTTGTCTCTCAACTCATTAGTTAAAGGAACAGCAGAAACCACTTTAGCAATTTGAATATTCTTTAAAGTTTTATACTGAGCAATAAAAGATTCAGCTACAGACTCAAGCAAACTCTCTCTCTTTTTAGAGATTAGAATATTGATGAAGGCAACACCTGTTTTACTAAGCTTGTCGCCAAAAACTGCTTTTAAAATACTTTTCTTTTTATCTGATTTAACGATAGGACTTTTAAGTAAAAGCACCAACTCTTTACTTGACTGACAGGTTTGATATACATCAATCATATCTTTATATACAGCATCTACAGAGTTTTGCTCTTTTGCTAAATCAAGCAAAGATTTTGCGTAACGTGATGATACTTTTATATCCTTCATTAGTTTAAGTTGATATCGCTAATAGCGTTTTCAATTAATGCTTCTTGTTTTCCTTTGGCAGAAAGTTCGTCTTTCAATATTTTCTCAGCAATTTCAATTGAAAATTTAGCCACCTGATTTTTCATTTCGGTAATAGCAGCCATTTTTTCATTTTGAATAGCTTCTCTTGCGTTAGCAATAATATTGTCGGCCTCTTCTTTTGCTTTGTCTTTCGCTTCGGTTACAATTTTGTTTTTTGTCTCTCTTGCTTCTTTTAGCATGGCATCTCTTTCGGCTCTAGCTTCATTCAATAGCTTTTCATTGTCTGCCTGAAGCGACTCCATTTCTTTTTTGGCTTTATCAGCTGCATCTAATGCATTTTGAATAGAATCTTCTCTATCTTTTAAAGAAGCTAAAATGGGTTTCCATGCAAATTTTACAAGCAGGAACAATACAATTAAAAAAGCAATTGTTGTCCAAAGAACCGTACCTATACTTACACTTAACATATATCTTTAATTTTAATTTTCTTTTTAAAAGGGCTTTAGCCAACCGCTAAAACCCTTTAAGCTTTTGTAATTACTTAAGAATTACTAATAAACAAACAACGATTGCGAAGAATGCAGCACCTTCTACAAGTGCAGCAGCCACAATCATATTTGCCCTTAGATCACCGGAAATTTCCGGTTGTCTAGCCATAGCTTCAAGAGCTGAGCCACCAATTCTACCAATACCAATACCGGCACCGATTGCAGCTAAACCAGCTCCCATTCCTGCATAACCTAATGCTGCAGAAACTTCTAATACAATGTTTAATAAATCTAACATATATATGGTTGTTTAAGGGTTTACTATTTAATTAAATTAATGATGTGCTTCCTCTACAGCTGCACCAAAATATAATGCTGCTAATAAAGTAAACACATACGCTTGTAAAAATGCTACTAATAACTCTATCACATTCATAAACATCATAAAGATGGTAGAGAAAACTCCCGCACCATAACCTGCTCCTGCTCCTGATTCTCCGAATATGAATATTAAACTAACAAATGCTAAAATAATGATGTGACCTGCGGTGATGTTTGCAGTAAGTCGGACCATTAAGACAAATGGCTTAATGAAAACACTCATTATTTCAACCGGAATTAAAATAAGTTTTACTAAAAACGGAACTCCCGGAGGCCATAAAATATGCATCCAATAGTGTTTGTTTCCTTTGATGGTGGTAATGATAAACACCAATGCTGCTAACACCATGGTAACGCTGATGGTTCCTGTAATGTTAAATCCTCCGATAAATGGAATTAATCCAAGCATATTTGAAATCCAGATAAAGAAAAACACGGTTAAAAGAAAAGGTAAAAACTTATCTGCCTTATGACCGATAGAAGGCCTTACCACATCGTCTCTAATGAATAAAATTAACTGCTCAATTAAGGTTTGAAAGCCTTTTGGAGCCATGCCTTCTCTTCTTTTGTAAACTTTTGCTACTTGAATGAAAATGAAAGTCATGATAATTAAAACCAGTAACAAGCCGGCTACACTTTTTGTAATTGATAAATCAAAAGCGGCTTCATTTGTAATGGCTGAACCATCTTCATTAAGTTCAATTCCATTTGGCGCTAAGTAAACTTTTTCATGATAAAGAATATAACCATCATGCTCGTAATAATGCTCGTGCTTTCCTGCAACTTCTATTTCTTTTGAATTATGATAAAAATGAGAAGAAGAAAATACTTTTAGTCCGTTATCATAAATAATAACCGGTAAATAAATGGCAAAATCACCTATAATATGAATTTCATGTGCATCGGAAACGTGATGAATAATCATTTCACCTGCATTGAACTTACCTTCTGATTCACCACTTGCATAAGATGAATTAAAAAGGAAAGCAGAAAAAAGGACAAGCGCAAAACACTTTAAAATCCTTGAAAATCCTAGTTTTTTCCTCATTTCTATTGAACCGTCAGTTAAAATCGGTGCAAAAGTAGAGATTTATTTAAACCTACGAAATAAAAAATAGATTTTCGATAAGGAATTTTTAACTTGTTGTTAAATGCTTTTTAACAATCGATAAGATTTTACCACTTCAAAGACAGAGTAGTAAAAATAAATGGCAAAGAAATTAATGGCAAAAACTTCTTTTTGATCAGTTGCCAGAAATAAATAAATGGCCACAACAGTAGAGGAAATAAGTAGTTTAGCCCCAAAAATTCCCATAAATGCAGAAACAAATTGGCGATTATTTTCCTTGGTTTTTTCGATATAATAAAAGAGTAAAAGAGTATATATGATAAAATAAAAGTGGCTGAACAGAAGAACTATAAAATCTTGTTGTAGCCATTTTAAAATAATGAAATTTACTACTAGTCCTAAGACTGTGTATATGGCCAGCTGTATGTTAATCTTTTTTTTCACGTAAAATATCTCTTATAACAATAAACATTGCCAGGCATACAGCGAGTAATGAAAAAGTTAGGGTAAGAACAGGTTTTTCAAATTGAAATTTTTCGTCAAGTTTTATTCCACCAAAAACACCTATTAAAATAATAATAAGCATTTTGGAAGCAATAGAAGTGTACTTTAATACTTCGTTATACTTCGGCAACTTGTTTTAGATTGTTTTGAGCAGTCTCTGCTTTTGGCTTTTCAAATTCTTTTACAACACCCATGTTACATGAGCCGGTAAAAGTTGCGCCCGGTTCAACAGAAAGCTTCTTGGTATGAATTTCACCATTAAATTTTGCAGAAGCTCTTAGCGTTAATAATTCTCTAACTACTAATTTAGCTTTTATCGTTCCGGAAAAATCAGCGTCTTTGCAACTAATTTGGCCATCAACCATACCGCTAGGCCCAATTACCACTTTTCCCTCACAAATTAGTGAGCCGATAAGTTTCCCGTCAATTCTTATATCGCCCGAGCAATTAATATCTCCATTAATAGAAGTTCCTGTTCTAATAATGTTAATGTTTGCCGGATTGTTTTCTTGTTGTTTTGCCATCGTTCTGTCTTTTGAAAACATGAGTAACCCCTTTTGTTGATTGCAAAAATAATAAATTATATTTCAAAAGGGCAAAATGGTCAAAATCAATCTTTTAATAAAAAGAAAAAACTCCTGCCATTTAAGGCAAGAGTTTTTAATTAAAAATAAATAAAAGGCAATTTTCCTTTATGAGCCACAAGCCTCACACTCATCCGGGTTATCAAGTGAACAAGCTATTTCGGCATATTGTTGCTCGGTCATTTGTTCAGTTGGTTTTGCTTCCGAAGATTTGTTTACCGTAAACTTAATGGCATCTCTAGCGGCTTTAGTTCTTAAGTAATATAAACCTGTTTTTAAACCTTTTTTCCATGCGTAGAAATGCATTGAGGTAAGTTTAGCAAAGTTTGCATTTTCCATGAATAGATTTAGTGACTGAGATTGGCATATATACGCTCCTCTGTCAGCAGACATGTCTATAATAGATTTTTGAGATAGCTCCCATGCAGTTTTGTAAAGGTCTTTCAAATTTTGAGGAATTTCCTCAATGTTTTGAACGGAACCATTGTGAGCCATTAACTTGTTTTTCATCTCATCATTCCATAAACCTAATTTTACTAAATCTCTTAATAGGTGTTTGTTTACTACAATAAACTCACCTGAAAGAACTCTTCTTACGTAAATGTTAGAAGTATAAGGCTCAATACATTCGTTGTTTCCTAATATTTGTGAAGTAGAAGCAGTAGGCATTGGTGCAAGAAGTAATGAGTTTCTTACGCCATGTTTCATAATTTCTTCTTTTAAAACATCCCATTCCCATCTGCTGGTTGGAGTAACTCCCCACATGTCAAATTGAAATTGACCTTTTGAAATTGGAGAACCAGGATATGTTTCATAATGACCGTCTTTCTTAGCTAAATCTTTTGAAGCCGTCATAGATGCATAATAGATGGTTTCAAAAATCTCTTTGTTTAATTGAGCAGCTTCAGGAGAATCAAACGGCATTCTCATGGTAATAAACGTATCGGCCAAGCCTTGTACTCCAAGACCAATTGGTCGGTGACGCATATTTGAGTTTCTTGCTTCCGGCACAGGATAGTAATTACCGTCAATTATTTTATTAAGGTTTTCGGTAATGGTGTAAGTAACTTCAAACAATTTGTTGTGGTCGAACTTACCATCTATTACAAATTTAGGAAGAGCAATAGAAGCTAAATTACAAACAGCTACTTCATCTTTAGATGTGTACTCAACAATTTCAGTACATAAGTTAGATGACTTAATGGTACCTAAATTCTTTTGGTTAGATTTTTCATTACAAGCATCTTTATATAATATGTATGGAGTTCCTGTTTCTATTTGAGATTCAAGAATGGCATTCCATATTTCTCTTGCTTTAAT
>CALALS010000006.1 GCA_937925525.1 uncultured Flavobacteriales bacterium
ATCATCGCCCACAGAATTGGCAGGCCAAATACCAACTACTGCATTTGCCGTCAACCATTTTTCATTAATTATTTTTTCAAGTAATTTATTGGCATCATCAAAGAGTTTTTTTGCTTCTACACCTACAACTTCATCATCAAATATTTTAGGGTATCTTCCATGAAGTTCCCATGTTTGAAAAAAAGGAGTCCAGTCAAAGTATTTTGCTATTTCCCCCAAAGGATATTCTCTAAACGTAGTAACTCCAAGTTTTTTTGGCTTAGAAATGTCTGACGTATTCCAATCAATTTGATATTTATTTTTTCTGGCATCTGCCAGACTGAGCATTTCTTTTTGATGATTCTTGCTTTTATGCCATTCTCGCATTTTGGCATAGTCCTTTTTAATTTCTTCTATAAACCCAACTTTATGGTCTCCTAGCAAACTTCCAACAACAGGAACGGAGCGAGAGGCATCTAATACGTGAACTGCTTGCCCTTTTTTATAATGCTCTTCTATTTTAACAGCCGTATGAATTTTTGAAGTAGTAGCTCCGCCTATCAGTAAAGGAATATCAAAATTATTTTTTTCCATTTCCTTAGCAACATTTACCATTTCATCTAAGGATGGAGTTATTAATCCGCTTAGTCCAATAATATCTACATTTTCTTGTTTGGCAACTTCTAATATTTTTTCGCAAGGAACCATTACTCCCAAATCAATCACTTCATAGTTATTACAGCCTAAAACCACAGAAACTATGTTTTTTCCGATATCGTGCACGTCTCCTTTTACGGTTGCTAATAGCACTTTTCCTGCACTTTGTGAGTCTCCTACTTTCTTATCTTTTTCAATAAAAGGCAATAAATAGGCAACTGCCTTTTTCATTACTCTAGCGCTTTTAACAACTTGAGGAAGAAACATTTTTCCTGAACCAAATAAATCTCCGACCACATTCATCCCGTTCATTAAAGGCCCTTCTATTACATGAATTGGTTTTTCACATTGAAGCCTGGCTTCTTCTACATCCTCTTCTATATAGTCAACTATTCCTTTAACTAAAGCGTGTGTTAATTTTTCCTGAGTCGTTCCGTTTCTCCATGATAAATCCAGCTTACTTTCACGTTTTTCTCCAACAAACGATTCTGCAAATTCTAATAATCTTTCCGTAGCATCATCTCTCCTATCCAGCAAAACATCCTCAACGTGCTCTAATAAGTCTTTGGGAATATCATCATAAACCTCAAGCATAGCAGGGTTTACAATTCCCATATCCATTCCTTCATTTATGGCATGATATAAAAATGAAGAATGCATTGCTTCTCTTACAGCATTATTTCCTCTAAAAGAAAAAGAAACATTACTTACGCCTCCACTCACATGTGCTCCGGGTAAGTTTTCTCTAATCCATCTTGTTGCTTTAAAGAAGTCTATTGCATTTTGTCTGTGCTCTTCCATTCCGGTAGCTACAGGAAAAATATTGGGGTCAAATATGATGTCTTGGGGAGGAAAACCAACTTTATCTACTAAAATTCGGTAGGATCTTTCACATATTTCTATTCTTCTTTCATAGCTATCTGCCTGACCTTTTTCATCAAATGCCATTACAATTACGGCAGCTCCATAGCGTAAAATTTGTGATGCTTGAAAAACAAATTGCTCTTCTCCTTCTTTTAAGCTTATTGAATTAACAACAGCTTTTCCCTGAACATTTTGTAATCCCGCTTCAATGATTTCCCATTTAGAAGAATCAATCATAATAGGAACTCTGGAAATATCAGGTTCTGCTGCCACTAATTTTAAAAACTTAACCATGGCTTCTTTCCCATCAATCAAGCCATCATCCATGTTAATGTCTATTATTTGTGCCCCATTTTCAACTTGATCTCTGGCTACTGAAAGTGCCTCATCAAAATTATTTTCTTTAATGAGTCTCAGAAATTTTTTAGACCCGGCTACGTTTGTTCGTTCGCCTACATTTATAAAGTTTACCTCAGGAGTAACTACCAGTGGTTCTAGACCGCTTAATTTTAAATACGGAACATTATTCCATTTATACTGATATTTCCCTTTGTAATCCGGATGAATGCTCATTTTAAAACTTCCTTTTGAATATCGAACAAGGATTGATGAATTTAGATTTAAGACTTTTCATTTTTTAAATTTTTCTGAGCTGTGGAAACACTTTTTACAAAGATGGAAATTAATTCATCACTTTCAATAATTGCACTTTCTACCCAACTATTGTTAGTACATAAATTGGTTTTATCTATTATTTTTAAACATACTTGCGTTTCTCTTAATTCTTTAAGAACAACTTTCATTTTATGTATAAAATCTCTTCTGGATTCACCTGCTTGTGCTTCACCATAGTTAAGCGAAACGGAAGTTCCTGAACGAACTAATTGACCTGAAAGATGTGATCCCGCTTTAGAAGCCTCCATATTATTAACAATCTGAATAATTTCAACAGAGAATTTTATTAATCTTTCTTCTAAATTAAATCTATCCAATTTCAAAAATCTTAAATCATTAATCCTTGTTCTTCAATAAGAAAGTATTACTTATTATAATCTCCAACCAAATCTGCTATTACTTTTATGTGGGCAGGAGTTGTTCCACAGCAGCCACCAACAATATTTACTAGACCTTCATCTAAAAACACTTTTATTTGTGCTGCCATTTGTTCAGGTGATTCATCATATTCACCCATTTCATTTGGTAATCCGGCATTTGGATGTGCACTTACAAAAAAGTCAGATTTTTCTCTCATCACTTTTAAATAAGGTCTCAATGCTGAAGCTCCTAAAGCACAATTTAATCCAACACTAAGTGGCTTAGCATGTTCTACAGAAACCATAAATGCTTCTGTTGTTTGTCCTGATAATGTCCTTCCACTAGCATCTGTTATCGTTCCCGAAATCATCACGGGTAGGCTTGTTCCTAACTCTTTTTGAATTTCTTCAATAGCAAAAAGAGCTGCTTTTGCATTTAGAGTATCTGTAATTGTTTCCACTAATAATAAATCAGAACCTCCTTCAATTAAACCTTTTGCTTGTTTTTTAAAAGCAACTACTAATTCATTAAATGTGATATTTCTAAAACCAGGGTCATTTACATCCGGAGACATAGAGGCTAATTTAGTTGTAGGCCCCATTGAGCCGGCAACAAATCTTGGTTTATTCGGAGTTTTTTTAGTGAATTCATCAGCCACTTCTTTGGCTATTTTGGCACAAGCATAATTAATTTCATACACAGCATCCTCCAACTCATAGTCAGCTTGTGCTACTGATGTACTTCCAAAAGAATTAGTTTCGATAATATCGGAGCCTGCTTCTAAATAAGCAGCATGAATTTCTTTGATGACATCCGGGCGAGTTATGGATAAAATATCGTTATTTCCTTTCAAAGAAAGGTGGTGATTTTTAAATCGTTCTCCTCTAAAATCTTCTTCGGTAAGTTTATACCGCTGAATCATGGTTCCCATAGCTCCATCTAAAACCAAGATTCTGTTCTTTAAAATTTCTCTAATATCACTCATTTCCGGCTGCTTCCTTTTGCTGATTTTGTTTATAATGTCGATAGATTAAAAAGCCAACTACACCAAATGCTAAATAAGGGATGAACATTAAATAAACAATTCCTTGATTAATTCCTGCTCCCACACCATCCTGGCTTTCTACCACAGCCTTACACATAGCACATTGTGAAAACGCACTTGTGAACGTTAAAAGAATTGAAGCGATTAAAACGATTGCTTTTTGCATGGCGCAAAAATAAGAACCATTTTAACCATTAGCAATAATATAATTTGATTAAAAGTTTAGGTGTAATAAGGAGCTATCATTAAATATACTATTACCCCAGTTACAGATACATAAAGCCACAGCGGAAGAGCTATTCGAGCTATTTTTTTGTGCTTATCAAACTTTTCACTTAAAGCTCTTACTACAGTTATTAAAACTAATGGAACGATAGCAGCTGCCAAAACAATGTGGGTTAATAGAAAAAAATAATAAATCCCTTTTACCATTCCTTCTCCACCAAACTTAGTGGGTGCATTTGTGGAATGATATAAAACGTAGCATACCAAAAATAGTAATGAAAGTATTAATGCAGTAAACATCATTTTACGATGCAGCTCAATTTTTTTATTCTTGATGGCAATAAAACCCAACACTAAAAAAACTGCTGTCAATCCATTAATAATTGCATTTATTAAGGTTAGAAACTTAAACGAGTCTCCTACTCCTTCCGGCTTAGGTAAGTAGTAAAGGGCCATTACCGCCAGCGGCAAAGCTATTGAGCCAATCCAAATTATTCGCTTTCCTTGTATTTCAGTTAGCTTTAGCATCTTTTAGTAATTTAATATCAGATATAAGTTTTTTCACTTCTTCTTGATTTGTTCCGTCATAAACTCCTCTCACATGATTTTGTTCATCTACTAAAAAAAATAGCTCAGAGTGAAGAAAACCTCCCGGAGCAAACTCATCTTCTGAAGCAGAACTGAAATATCCTTTTTCTGCTAAACCATATATTTTTTCTTTTTCTCCGGTTATTAAGTGCCAATTATCGCTCACCTCAAGTTTATCTGCATACTTTTTTAGCTTGGCAATGGTGTCGGTTTTTGGGTCAACAGTAAACGAAAGAATATTTATTTCTCCTTTTGAAGCATAATCTTTATTCACCAATTTCATATTGTTCATCATTACCGGGCAAATAGAAGGGCAAGAGGTAAAAAAGAAATTAGCAACGTGTATTTTTCCTTTTGTTGTTTGTAAAGACACTTTTTGATTTAAGTGATTTACAAATTCAAAGTCGGGTAAAGTATGATAGATGGTGTCTCCGGATTCGTTAACTAATTTTTCTCCGATATAAGGTAAAGATGGGGTTTTAGTCTTACAAGAAGCTAAAAAAATGATTACACAAATACTAAGAATTTTCTTTAAGTGGCACATATTCCTCTTTGATTAATGCTGAAATTGCATCTAATAGTTTTTTAGATTGTTCTACGCTTGTTCCATCAAAAACTCCCCTCAGCTTTGCTTCTCTATCTATTAAGAAAACATAATTGGTAAATCCCTTTTCAGTTGATTGGCATGGTGGAAAACAGAGGTCTGTGCTCAATAAGTTTCTGGATTCTTCTTCTGTGAGAAATACAAAATACCAAAATGATTCTTTCCCAATTTTATCTATATAATCATAATACTGTTCATTAAATGGTAAAGAATCTGTCACCCAATTTCCAATAATTGCAAAATGGTCATCAACAATGGTTTCATTTCCTTTGTTAGATTGGATTAAAGAGCGTTGAATTTTTTCGCGAATATGTGAAGTAATTTTCACTTCATTTTTATCCAGATAAGGATTGAAAAAGTAAAGTAACCGAACTTTTCCGTTGCTTTTATGAATTGATGCTGTTTGTTCTACAATAGTGTTAAAAGTATAATCGGCAATAGGGTGATAGACTGTATCGCCATCTACGACTTCTTTTTTTCCAAGGTAAGGAAGAGGCTTATATATGTGCTCTGCATTAAAAAGTATTAAGTAAATAATTGCCGGAAGCAATAAAATTATACCTAGAAATATTATTTTTTTTGAAGTTTTCATATATAAAAAAAGCCCTGAAATTTCAGGGCTTAAATTTACTATAATTCTTTTAAGAATTCCACCATAAGAAATCAAAATCTCTAATGGCATAAGCCTCATTAAGACATATAAATGTAAGATAGAGTACAAATATGATATAAGGCGCAAGAATAGTCCATTTTAAGTTTCTTCTTTCATGGCCCAAGTGCATATACTCCCAAACTATAAAAAAAGCTTTAAATAAAGTAAGGATAATAAATGTTGTTTTAATAATTCCCCAAATATTCTCAGGGTTAGCACTAAGGTTTTTCCATATCAACCCTAAACCTACCTCAACAGTTGTAATTGCTAATAATACCCAAAAGTAAAACCAGATTTTTTTTCGCATTTTTTTGCCGTCCTCTTCACTGTGATGAACTGCAAATTCGTAAGTTGATTCTGAATGATCTGACATATTTAAAAGTTTTATTTTTTAAACAAGATAAAAGAATGTGAAAACGAATACCCAAACAAGGTCAACGAAGTGCCAGTAAAGACCTACCTTTTCTACCATTTCGTAATGTCCTCTTTTTTCGTAAGTATTCATTATTACATTAACAAAAATTACAAAATTAATAACCACACCACTAAATACGTGAGTTCCGTGAAATCCTGTGATAA
>CALALS010000007.1 GCA_937925525.1 uncultured Flavobacteriales bacterium
CTGGTTAATCCACCGTAAATACCATGATTTTTATTAGGATAACTAAATTGGTCAAAAGGTTTATTCATTTCTATTAAAGCGGTTGACATATCCACAGCATTCTGATAATGCACATTATCATCTGCCATACCATGAATTAAGAAATATTTACCCTTTAATTTTTTTACATGATTAATGGGAGAATTATCGTCATAACCGGAAGGATTCTCTTGTGGTGTTTGCATATACCTCTCGGTATAAATAGTATCATAATATCTCCAGGTAGTAACCGGAGCTACAGCTATGCCCATTTTAAATACATCAGCTCCTTTAGTTAAACATAATGAAGTCATATATCCTCCATAACTCCATCCAAAAATTCCAATTCTACTTCCATCAACATAACTTTGACTTGCCAAATATTTAGCTGCATCAATTTGGTCTTCTACCTCATATTTACCCAATTGCTTGTAAGTTACTTTCTTAAAATCAGCACCTCTTGCTCCTGTTCCTCTATTATCAACAGATACTACTAAATATCCGTTTTGTGCTAACATTTGAAACCAGCTATCGTTTCCACTTCCCCACTGGTCTTGAACAGTTTGAGAACCCGGTCCGCCATAGACAAACATAAACACAGGATATTTCAGGCTTGCATCAAAGTTTGCAGGTTTTATCATCCAAGCATTTAACTCATCACCTTTGGCATTTTTAATGGTAAAAAACTCTTTTTCCTGCCATTCGAACTTTTTAATGGTTTCTTTTAACCTTGAATTATCCTGAAGTACTCTAATTTCTTTCCCTTTGCTATTATTTAAGGTAATATATTGAGGTGTATTAGCATTAGAATAGTAGTTGATGTAATAGGCAAAGTTTTTACTAAAGTCAGCATCATTAGTTCCTTTTTTGGAAGAAAGACATATCACTTCTCCTGATTTAATATCCACTACATCAATCTCTCGTTGCAACGGAGATGCTTTAGCCGACTGAAAATATATTTTTTGATTAGCTTGATCTACTCCATAAAATTCGGTTACCTCCCAGTTTCCTTTGGTAAGTTGCTTTACCATTTCACCTTTCATATTGTATAAGTAGATATGCTTAAATCCATCTTTTTCAGAAAGTAAGACAAACTCATTCCCATTATCTAAAAATGTCAGATGATTAGGAATTTCAATATAAGTAGCAGATTTTTCGTTATATACATTCTTAGACTCCCCGCTTGCAGCATCTACCAATAAAATATTCAAATCATTTTGATGTCGGTTAAGCGTTTGGACCGCTAATTTTTTAGGGTCTTTTGTCCATTCAATTCTTGCTACGTACTCCCAGTCTTTTCCAAGGTTTGCTTGAACTGTTTTTTTGCTTTCTAAGTTGTAGATTTGAATTGAAACCTTTGAGTTTTCTTCACCTGCTTTTGGATATTTAAAGGTATATTCTTCAGGATATAAATCTCCATATATGTCCATAGAAAACTCCTTAACATTACTTTCATCAAATCTAAAGAATGCTATGTTTTTGCCATCAGGACTCCACTCAAAAGCTCTTACCAACTCTAATTCTTCTTCATAAACCCAATCAGAAGCACCGTTAATTATTTTATTCCATTCACCGTCAGTAGTAATTTGGGTCGTTTTGCCACTCTCCAAATCTTGCCAATATAAATTGTTGTTTTTTACAAAAGCTACTTTATTTCCCTGAGGAGAAAGTGTAGCATACATAATTAAATCTTCATCAAGTTTTTTAGTCTCTTTCTTTTTTAAGTCATATACTACGTAATTAGCTTTAGATGAATATCTATAAATAGATTCTGTATTGTAAGCTATAACTAACTTAGATTCATCTGCACTAAATTCATAATCTTCAATAGCTTCTATTCCATCAACTTTAATATCCGCTACTTTAAGTATAGTAGAAATACTCTTTCCCGTTTTATATGAATACTGTGCTAATTCCGTTTGGGCTCTATTGGTAAATGAGGTGTAATTTACGCCATCATTCATACTTCTTACTCCGTAAACCCCATCCCCAAAAAAGGAGTATTTCATCCAAATATCTTCTAAAGCAATTTTTTTCTTTTCCTGAGCAAAAGTTGAGGTCCCAACTAAAATCAACACTAAGCTTAACCAAAAAAATCTTTTCATATGATGTATCTATTTTTTAAATCAGTCATACGGAACTCCCAAAATAGCCACTCTCCTCAGTGAGGAAGTTTTTAATCATGGTCGTTTCATCTTTAACTTTCTGTAATTTTTAAAGATGTCGAAAATAACTAATTTTAGCGTAATTATTAAATATTCTTGATAAATGGAATATAATGAGTTGTCATCGGAGATTATAGCCGAAATCAAACAAATAGTAGGTGAGAAAAACTTCTATTCGGACAAAGATTCTTTGGATAAATATAGCCATGACCATACCGAAGACCTTAAGTTTTATCCCGTTATTGCAGTTACTCCAGAAAACAGCATTCAAGTAAGCAAAATTGTTACAATATGTAACGAAAATAAAATTCCCTTAACTCCCAGAGGAGCTGGAACAGGGTTAAGTGGCGGAGCACTACCCGTTTGTGGTGGAGTGGTGCTAAGCATTGAAAAGCTAAATAAAATTATTCAGATTGATGAAGAAAACTTACAAGCTACGGTTGAACCGGGAGTAATCACACAAGTTTTTCAGGAAGTCGTTAAAGAAAAGGGGTTGTTTTATCCTCCTGACCCTGCCAGTAAAGGAAGTTGTTTTATTGGAGGAAACCTAGCCGAAAACAGTGGAGGACCAAAAGCCGTTAAGTATGGAGTAACCAAAGATTATGTACTTAATTTAGAGGTTGTATTGCCAACAGGAGAAATAATTGAGACAGGAGCCAATGTTTTAAAAAACTCTACCGGCTATAATCTGACTCAATTAATGATTGGAAGTGAAGGAACGCTTGGAATAATTACAAAAGCTACATTTAGGTTAATCCCACATCCAAATCATGACCTATTAATGCTAGCACCCTTCCACTCTGCCGAAGATGCTTGTAAAGCAGTATCAGAAATTTTTAAAATGGGAGTAACGCCCAGCGGCTTAGAGTTTATCGAAAAAGATGCCCTAAAGTTTGGAATGAAGTTTTTATCTGAAACTACTCTTGAAATTCCCGAACATATTGAAGCCCACCTTTTAATTGAAGTGGATGGAAATGACCTAGACACACTTTATAAAGACTGTGAAATCATTAACCAAGTACTAGAAAAGTTTAAAACAGATGAAATCCTATTTGCAGATTCCGCAGCACAAAAAGAAAAACTATGGAAACTAAGAAGATGTTTGGGAGAAGCCGTGAAATCTCATTCAACCTATAAAGAGGAAGATACAGTTGTTCCAAGAGCAGAGCTTCCTAAGCTCTTGAAAGGTGTAAAAGAAATTGGCAATAAATACGGGTTTCAATCAGTTTGCTACGGCCATGCCGGTGACGGCAATCTTCATGTTAATATTTTAAAAGGAAAAATGACAGATGAACAGTGGAATAGTGAATTAAAAAAGGGAATTATTGAAATCTTTGAATTATGTAAATCACTTAAAGGAACTATTTCAGGCGAACATGGAATTGGCTTAGTTCAAAAGGAATTTATGCCCATCGTTTTATCGCACAAAAACCTTGAGTTACAAAAAAATATAAAGCATCTTTTCGACCCGAAAAATATTTTAAACCCTAAAAAAATATTTGTTTAAATTAGTCAATTAAATGACTAAAAATAAAGTATATATTAAACTTACTCATGCCGAAATTCAACATCTAGGCAAACACATCTACCTACTAAAATTTGATGATAATTATGAAGTAGAATTAAAAGATGCAAAGGAGGTTGACAAAGCCTTTATAGACTTACTGGGAAATAGAAGATTTTCCGTTGTTTTAGATGCGAGAAATCAGTACTCAAGCATTACCAATGATGCAAGAGATTTTTTCGCTAACGACCCTGAAATACTACACCTTCGAAAAAAAATAGCTATTGTGGTAAATAACATTCATACAAAATTGTTAGCCAATTTTTTTGTTAAATTCAACAAACCACAAACTCCTACAAAGATTTTTAACGATTATGACAAAGCCCTCAAATGGCTGAAAGAAAAATAAAAAGCTCCAGATTTTCTGAGGCTTTTGCGGTCCGGACGAGTTCGAGTCTCGTCCCCAAGATGCTTGGGGATGACAGGCCTCTATAATTCAAACAACTTATTTCTTGAAGATTTAATTAACTCCAGTAGCTGAACTTTTGAATATTTCTTTAGTGATTTTTCTCTTTTTAAAGCGGCTGATTTATCTGAATAATATTCACAATATACTAGTTTCCAATCTGAAAATTTTGAGGTATAACTACTTTCTCCCTTTTTATGACTAATTAGTCTTTTCTTAGGGTTTACAGAAAACCCTTTGTAATAACAATCACCAATGCTTGAGTAAATGATATAAACAAAATACATAATAATAAAAAAGCCCCAGATTTTCTGAGGCTTTTGCGGTCCGGACGAGACTCGACCAATATATTTAATTTATTAATTATCAATTACTTAAATCTCAGTTTGAAAGTTGGGTTACCGAATAGGTTACCTATTCCTTTGACTGAGTTTGTAGTCTTTTAAAGAACTTTTACGCTACAAATTTAATGAAAAAAGTGAAATGAACAGCATAAATAAACACAAATCGTATCAAATAAAATGAGGGGTGAATGTACCGGATATATTATCTCATTGTGAGACTTAATCAAAGATGTACTTTTCGATTTCGGCTTCATCTATTCCTGTGTATTCGCTGAACTCATTCACGGTGATAAACTGATGAGGTTCTTTGTTAAAGTGCTTTCTAATCTTCTCTAAAAGCTTTCGTCCGTATCGTTCAGTTCTGCCAGTTATTAATTGTACATCTTTAGGGTAAATGCATATCCTTTTAAGGTTTTTCATTCATTTTCATACAGTATCTATACTTTATCTATGTCTTTGAAGTAACAAAGATACCCATTACCGATGTGTTTAAAAGTTCTTTATCGGAACAATTGTTTTTGAATGGTTGTATGCGGAACGTGAAATTTTTAATTACCATAGATACAATTGACTTTTGTGTTGTCGACAGGTGAAAAAGCGACCTTGAAACAGCTTAAAATTTTACACAACACAAAGTTATGGCAAGACAGAAAGGCATAATTAAACTGGAAGGAACTATCGGAGATATTTCCTTCTACAAAAGTAAAGACGGCTATCTGGCAAGAGAAAAAGGAGGTGTTGAAGCTGACCGAATCAAGAATGATCCTGCGTTTGTGAGAACGCGAGAAAATGGTTCAGAATTCGGTTCTTCTGCTAAATCTGGGAAACTTTTAAGAGATAGTGTCCGAACTTTGATGCAAAACGCATCAGATGGTCGTGTAACTTCTCGTTTGACGAAGTTAATGACGGACATTAAAAACCTTGACGGAACGAGTTCAAGGGGCGACAGAAACGTTGGTGTGGCAATTGCTTTACCAACTGCAAAGGCTCTGTTAAAAGGGTTTAATTTCAACGATAAGGCGATTTTAGGCTCTATTCTTTTCAATCCTTATGCAGTGAATACGGGTACAGGAGAAATCACGCTGGATGATTTGATTCCTATCAATGATTTGAATGTTCCTTCGGGAGCTACTCACATCAGCTTGAGAGGTGCCTGGGCAAAAGTTGATTTTGCTACCGGTGCAAGTGATTTGCAGGAAACCAATACGGTAAATTTACCTATTGATGCTACCTCAACGAATGTTACGCTTACCCCAGTGACAGCTGCTACAGGAACAGGAGTTGATATTTTCCTTTTGATGGTGGAGTTCTTCCAAGAAGTAAACGGAAACCAGTACACACTGAAAAACGGTGCATATAATGCATTAAGTATTATCGAAATCGTTTAGTGTTATGAGAAAAGGGAAATTGAAAGACAAGTTAAGTTCTTACTTCAATCGTTGTGGTCAGAATACGCCTCCGTTCTTTAAAAAAATGAGAACTATTGGGATTGTGCTCGCTGCTGCAGGAACTGCAGTAGTGAGTGCTCCAATAGCATTACCAACTCTTGTTATAACCGTTGGTGGTTATCTAATTGTTGGAGGAACGGTTGCAACAGCTGTGAGTCAGGCAGCAATTGACGATTCAACGAATTGTGAAGAGAGCGAGAATTAAAACCCTTTAAGACTATGGCAGATTTTCATTCTATAGAAAGCGATACTGTAGCCGGAACCATTGGCGGTACGTTATTAACGATTGCTGTTCATTTTGATGGTGGCGATATCGTTCGCACAATTGTATTCGCTTCAATAGGTGCTCTCGTAAGTTTTATTGTTTCGCTTTTTTGTAAGTGGATATGGAAATTAATAACGGCATGGTGGAAAAAGGACAATGTTTAACCATTAAAATTTTGAATTATGCAAAATGAAAAATTGGAGGTGCAAGTGAAAGCATCCAGACGACCAAGATTCAAAGCAGGTTCTGAATTGTCAAGCAAAGTAAATCTTGCTGCAATTGATGTAATCGAAGAGTGTTCTAAAGAAGAATACAGCTTTGAGTTGAAATTGCAACTGGATATTCCCGGAGTTTGTTCAAATGCTGAACATGATGGAATGCCCGATAAATTGACAATTGGAACAAGGGTCAGAAAAACCATGCAGGATTTACAAGAATCTTAATCGGTTAGTGTTTATTGAATTTAAGGGGTGTCGATTGGCATCCCTTTTTTTCACCCTAATTTATAATTTGCCTTAAAATTGGCTTAGGCAACCAACAGCGCTAAGTGAAGCAATAAAACAAGGTTTTTGGAGAAAAAATACTTCCGCCTTAGCGGAGGAGATTTTTTATTCAAAACCCGCAGGGCTTGACCTTGTTGTTTGCGGAATGTGGGCTATCTTTGACTAAGACAATATTAAAGGTATTCACCTTGATTATTTATTCATTCGGAATGTGGGTCGGAAAGAACAGGAAAAACAGCCTTGAGCCAGCGTTGGGAAAACGAAGGGAAGCCGTGTAGTTTTACGGAACGGCTGACTGTAGTGCGGGCAGCAAGTGGAATGAAGTGAATGGAGAAATAGCGAAATGAACGAAATGGAACGCGCGAGCCGACTGCGAGTGGAGCAAGGGTGGTGGCAGAAAAAGGAACCCGGAGGGAGACGACTGACGCCTACTGTTTACAGCAGGCTGGCGTTGTTTTTGCTTTTGTGTCGGGAAAGACAAGGGTAGCGATTGAACGGAATGAAACAAGTGTGATGGATGGAATGAAACTTATTTTGGTTATTATCGATATGGATGTGTGGTTGGGTTTTAATAACCGGATAAGTGAAATGAAAGAGCGGTGGATTGCGAAATGTAGTGAATGAGCTACGCTTGTGTGGGGTGCTGAAAGTGGCTGAATTGAAAGAGGAACGAAAGAAATGAAGCGACTGTAAGCACATGGGGAAACTGCAAAAACTATGACAGCCGATTAGCCCGCAGCGACCCGCAGGCGAGCAAAACAATAAGCAGCGGTGACACCCCAATAAAAAATCATTTATACCTTGAAAGGGGTTTGGGGTGGCAGAGTAGCTGCGAATGAGGTGCAGACTGAACCACTGAACAAAAACAACCGAATAGCTTGCAGAGGAATTCTGACGAACAAGCGTTATGAGGGGTATATGCAAGGGCGGAACGTAGTGGAGTGCATTTTACCCTTGCAGATATGTTTTTTGTGAATGGGGTGAAGGCAAACCGAATACCTTTGGATTGCTATTCTCCCAGTTATTGGGTTAAGTCAAAATAAGTTTGACAAATTTGATTTTTTGATTGGGAATTGGCAAGGTGTCGAAACAGGTGTTTCGGGAGACGGCATTGGATACAGAACGTACAGTTACGAACTTGGCGAGAACTACATTATGGAAAAAAACCAATCTACCTTTCCTAAATCAGATAAAAATCCTAAAGGAGAAGTACATAAGGACATTGGTATGTTCAGTTACAATTCCAACAAAAAGGAAATTGTTTACAGATCTTTTAATATTGAAAACTTCACCAATATTTTTGTGCTTAACGACAGTCTTTCTACTGAAACCAAATTTGTTTTTATCACGCGTGAAATTGAGAACAATCCTGGCAATTGGAAAGCGAGAGTAACCATTGAAAAAATATCGGACACGGAATTCAAAGAATTTTTTGACATTGCAATGGATGGCGAGAACTTCAAACCCTTTCTACAAAATCATTGGTACAAAGTAAAATAAATCAAAAACATGAAATATGACAACAGTAAACGTTTATCTGACCTTTAATGGTAATTGCCGAGAGGCTTTTGAATTTTACAAATCTGTATTTGGCGGAGAGTTTCCTTATGTAGGAACATTTGGAGAAATGCCACCGCAAGAAGGTATGCCACCTGTGCCTGAAAGTGAAAAGAACAACATAATGCACATCAGCTTGCCGATTAGTAAAGAAACAATGATTATGGGAAGTGATACGGGAGGCGAATGGGCTTCTAACTTTTCACAAGGGAATAATTTTTCGATTTCAATTAACACCGATACGAAGGAAGAGGCTAAAAGAATTTTTGATGGACTATCTGCAGGTGGACAAGTTACAATGCCACTTAATGAAACGTTTTGGGCTCCATATTTTGGGATGCTCACCGACAAATTCGGAATTAATTGGATGGTGAATGTTGATAATGCACAGAAGTAAAAGGAGAAAATGGGAAAACCAATAGTTCACTTTGAAATTGGCTGTGACAACTTATCTGAAACAGTTGACTTTTATAGAGATATATTCAATTGGTCAATTATTCCAAAAGGCAGTTCAGCAGCCATAGACTTTGATAAAGAGAAAGGGATTCCGGGTCACATTACCGAATTAGGACATAATCCAAGGAAGTACATCAATATTTATATTGAAACTTCTAATCTAGTGGATGATTTAAAGCTCATAGAATCTAAAGGTGGTAAAAAACTTGTAGGTCCAATAGATTTACCAGACGGAAGAACATTTGCTTGGTTTGAAGACATTGCAGGGAATACGGTTGGACTAATTACGCCATTGGGTTGATTTTAATTGCTGCTTTCACTTTTCATCATCCTCTTCCATCTTCCGCAAAAGTGTGTCTTTCATGGTGTCGATAAACTTTGTAGGGTTTTGTCTCATGCGTAATTCTAAGTAGGCACGGTAGTAATCTCCCAATTCTATGTCAAACACTTTTTCAAAGTATGCGGCTATGGTTTTTATGTCGGTATTGCCGTTGTTAAAGTTGCCTGTGGTGTATAAGCCGTAAAGGAGTTCTATTAGTGCAACCTTGCTGCCGGTCCAGTGGAGCATGTTTTTTGGCACTAGATTATCTTTTGATGCTGTTTGGTAATCGAGTTTTGTGAGTTCGTTTTCAAGATAGACTTGCAGCAGGTCATTGGCAAGAATACTGGAGACTTTAAAGTCATGACTGGTGCAAAACTTTGGATCTGATTCAAAAATATGGCAATCTAAGTTGAGGCGAATGTCTGTTTTGCCTCTCACAAAGTATTTATTATCGAGATAAGTGCTTCCGGTACGATAATAACGATAGAAGTCCAAATTGTCATCAAAGTAGTTTTTGAGTTTGTTGAGCTCTGCTTGTAGGTATTTGCGTTTGATTTTCACCAAACCGTTAGGACGGTTGGTTTCTATGTTGTAAACGTTGAGGTGGTAAATGAGTAATGAAACAAATCTGGGCTTAATCTCTTTGAATATTTGTATTTGTTCTTTTTCCGACTTGATTCTGTGCTTGATTACAGCCTGTTTTAAAGCTTTAATGGCATTCAGACAAATATTGATTGAGAGTTCTGATTTTTTCAGAATATCATCCTCTTCAATATCTATGTACTTGAGGTCGTTTTCGAGTTGGAGGAGTTCTTTTTCTAGTAGTTTCGTTAGGGAATTCATTTAGTTTTGAGAGGACCGAAAGCATAGCTTTTTCTGTTATTAATCGTTTATTTTTTTACGCATTACAATATCGCACCTTGGAGATGATGTTTGGCCATCAATTTTTTGAAATCCATGTTTTTCGTAAAGGTGAATGGCTGCTTTCATGTTGTGGACAGTTTCAAGAACAATTTCTTTAAAGCCAAGTGTTTTGGCAATATAGAAAGCTCGCTTTAGTAATGCGTGTCCAAGTCCGTTTTTTCGATAGTGGCTATGCACATACATTTTACGCATTTTACAACGGTCATTATCTATTTTTAGCAAGGCTACTGTGCCTAAAATTTCACCTTGCAGATTTTCAATTACCTCAAATGCACCTCCATTTTTTGTATAAGTACCTTCAATATCCTGTAAATCTTGTTCAGATGTTTCCGGGCTGTATGTCAAACTGAATTCGGGAAGTATAGTTTTTACCAACGAAATTATTTTCTCGGTGTCTCGGTTGGTGGCTGTTCTGAAAGTAAAGTGTTCCATGCAACATTGAATTATACACCTTCTACAATAATCATTTGTGTCTCGGCAGCTTGTTGTCGTATATTTTTTGCTTTTGTATAGATTTCAGAATTCCACCATTCTTTTGCACGTTCCACACTTGGAAATTCAAGTACAACTATTCTTCCCGGTTGCCAGGTTCCTTCCATTATGTGAGCTTCACCACCTCTTACAATAAATTTGCCGTCATAAGCGGCTAAAGTAGCCGGAGTGAGTTTTTTGTATGATTCATACAATTCAGTGTTTTTGATGTTTACATCAACGATTACGTAAGCACTCATATATTTTGTGTTTTGATTTATTTGTCAAGTATAGCTCCAACTGTTTTTATTTAACTGAAGCTTTAAACCATTCTATAAGTAGTTTTTTATCGACATCATTAATGGATTTCAATTTGATGTGTCGCATATCTTTTCCTGTTCCTTTCAATAAGTTTTTTTTGTCATTGAGTTTTTGAAAATTGAAAAAACCTAATGTCACATATGCTTTGGCTGTTTTTAGGTACGCAAAATCTTTATCGGATTTAAAAACAGGCCGACTCCATTTGAACTCTTCAGTTACACCGGGTACACTTTCATGGATTAATTTTCGAATGGCTTCCATGATTTCCTTTTGCTCTTTAGGAGCATTGTTGATGTATTCTGTTACTTGTGCATTCATGATGATTTAATCTTATCTTTATTTATACGTTTCTATATTCATTCTCAGGTCATCCGGAATAGACAACTTTTCGTTTTTGTTAAAATCATAAAGCACCATGGCGTCTCTGCCTAGTGCTACTATTTCGTTATTATCATTCAACAAAGAATACTCTAAACCAAAACTGGTGTTTTTGACAAATGCAACGGTGCTTTGAATGGTCACATTTCCAGGATACATCAGCGGTTTTTTAAAATCAACTGTTGCAGAGGCAAGAAGTGGGGCAATGCCTTCACTTTTGTATTGTTCGTACAGTCCGATTTGTTCCCAAAACCTAACTCGTGCCGCTTGAAGATATTTGTAAAACATGACGTTGTTTACATGTCCAAAAGCGTCCAGTTCGCTCCAGTCAATTCTTAGTATTAATGTTATTTTTTCCATAAATCAAAATTCTAAATCGTAGCGTTGTTCCGTCAGTTCTTTTCCAAAATCTGAGGTGGCTTTTTCTTCCGTTAACTGAAAACCAAATTTCTTATATATGTAGGCTGCTTTTCCCAATTCATTCGTTGTCCACAAATACACATGTTTGTAACCACATTCTTTGCTAAACTCCATGAATAACTGCATGAGTTTATTGCCCAGACCAATTCCTCTGTATTCGGGAAGAATTAAATAATAGCGTAGCTGTGCTGATTTATCTCTGTTTTTGAGCAGTAAACAACCAACTATTTTGCCTTCATGTTCGGCAATCCAAATTCTTTCATTCTTGGGATTGTAAGTGCTGTAAAACTCATGTAGCCCTCCTGCTACAATGGATTCAAAAGCAATGCCATGGAGAAATTCATTGCTATAAAGAATTCCGTGAAGGTAGGTAATATAGCCAATATCTCCTGGCTTAAGTTCGGTACGAATCTGAATGTTATTGAGTAATTTCATTGGTATCTATGTTTTTTAATATTTTTTGTATGGCTTCAAAATGCTGCACCAGTTTATCTTGTTCTGATACAGGAAGACTTCCCAATATTTCAGCAATCTGATTTTGAGCAGCCTGATTTAATTCGGAATAGGCTTTAACTCCTTTAGGTGTGAGTTGAATTAATTGTACCCTTCCATCTTCTTTTAAAGAGGTTCGTTGTATTATGCCTTGCTTTTGAAGTTTAATCAAGAGACGACTCAAATAACCTTTGTCGATTCCCATGTTTTGGATAATATCTTTGGAGGATATTTTGCCTTTGCTGTCAATCTCATACATGACACGAACTTCCGGAAGAGTAAAATTACTATCTAGTAAATATTTGTTCAACAACCCGATAATACTCGTGTAGAAGCGATTAAAAGCCCTTATTTTTGCTACGTTTTGTTCATTCATGATACTGCAAATTTATAAAATACTTGACAAAGTCAACTAATTTAATGCAAATTTTATTTTTTCAGAGTTGTATGACAGCTTTTGACTTAACTTACTCATATCCTCACTAACCTTATGCTCCAATACCTGAGCATAAATTTGTGTAGTGGCAAGTTTGGTATGACCCAACAAACGCGAAACCGTTTCAATAGGTACGCCATTGGAAAGCGTAACAGTTGTAGCAAATGTGTGACGAGCAATGTGCATGGTCAGTTTTTTGGATATGCCACATACATCAGCAATTTCTTTCAGGTAAGCATTCATCTTTTGATTGCTTTTTACAGGTAGTAATCGCCCTTTGGATTCACAATAGGGGTGATTTTTATATTTTTCCAATATTTCCAATGCGGGGGGAAGCAGGGGGACATTGGATTGTGTGCCTGTTTTCTTTCGGTTGGTGTAAATCCATTTACCGCCATCAATTCCAAAAGCAACATCTGAAGGAGTGAGTTTTTCTACATCCACAAAAGCATAACCTGTATAGCAACAGAACAGAAAAATATCCCGGACTTCTTCCAGGCGTTCAATCGTAAATTCTTTTTCTGAGAGTACTTGTAATTCCTTTTCCGTAAGGATTTCCCGAATTACTTTTTTAGTAGAACATTTGAAGCTGCTGAACGGATTTTTTGTAATCCAGTCATTCATCACGGCCATGTTCATGACTTTTTTCAGATTTCGGATGTATTTCATCACGGTATTGTGTCCAATGCCTTCATCTACTTTTAAGAAATATTCAAAGTCCACAATGAATTTATGGTCGAGTTCCTGCAGAAATAAATCGGAGCGTTTGTATTGCTTTTTCAAATACAGTTTCAGTTTCTTGAGTACCGTTTCAAACTTGGTATGGGTTGCTTTTACAACATCCACACCTATCAGTTCTTTCATCTGGTCATTATGATACTCAAATATTTCTATTAAGCTTCTTTGCTTTTCTCCGGTGCCGAGATAACTGTTTTTGACTGTATCTGCCGTAATGAATTGGTCGGTCGCTTCCAACAAGTTGTAATGTTTGTGAAGTTCGGTTTTCACCTTGTTGAGGTAGGTGTTCAGAATTCGTGCCTCTTCTGAGTTACCCTTTGCAGCTCCTGCTGCAGCAATCCATTTGTTTGGTTCAATAGAGCGTTTAACCGAGAACTGTGCTCTTTTTCCGTTTACCGTTATTCTGCAATAGATGGGAGCCTTTCCGTTTCGCATTTTGCCTTTGTACAACCAAAACAGAATTGTGAATGTTTGATTTGTCTTGCTCATGGTTCTTCAATTTTTAAATGAATTCGCGAATACTGCGTATTTCATACTATTTGAGTTTTTGGTTACCTTAATTCTTAATTTTTTGGTATCAAAATCCTCTAAAAGAGAACAAAAACAATCTTCTGAAACACCTATAAATAAAGCGATTCAGTTTTAATCGGTAACCTTTTGCGAAGTTACCACTGAGGTTACCGAATAGGTTACCAACTTGGGTGTGATTTCTTGAATTTTTTGTGATGTACTAAAAACAAAAAACCGCTTAAATACTGAGATTTAAGCGGTTTTAGTATGCTTTTGATTTCTCCTTAGCGATCCGGACGAGACTCGAACTCGCGACTCTGTGAGT
>CALALS010000008.1 GCA_937925525.1 uncultured Flavobacteriales bacterium
AAGTAGATTTTTGGTTAAAAACGTGCAAATAAAAAAGCCAATGAAAATCATTGGCAGTAATTCCTTTATTTAAAACCCTTATGCTACGTAGCTTACAGACTTAACTGCATCAATAATTTTTGCTACACTTGGCAAATAAGCTTCTACTAATACTTTTGAAAAACTCATTGGTACATCCGGAGCACAAACTCTTCTAACAGGCGCATCTAAATAATCAAAACCAAATCGTTGAACGTGAAATGCAATTTCTGCTGATATATTTGCTACCGGCCAAGCTTCTTCAACTAAAACTAATCGATTCGTCTTTTTAATCGACTCTATAATAGTTGGGTAATCAATCGGACGTACTGACCTTAAATCAATGATTTCAACACTGATTCTTTCTTTTTCTAAAATTTCAGCCGCTTCATAAACTCTTTTAATAATTTTTCCATAAGAAGCAATGGTTACGTCTGTTCCTTGCTTATGAATTCTTGCCGAACCAATAGGAATGATATATTCTCCTTCAGGAACTTCTCCTTTATCTCCATACATCTGCTCTGATTCAAAAACCAAAACAGGGTCATTATCTCTAATAGCAGCTTTCAACAAACCTTTAGCATCTGCCGGATTTGACGGAACTACACATTTTAATCCGGGACAATTGGCATACCAACATTCAAAAGATTGAGAATGTGTAGCAGCTAGTTGACCAGCTGAAGCAGAAGCGCCTCTAAAAACAATTGGAACATCAATTTGTCCGCCACTCATGTTTTTCATTTTGGCTGCGTTATTTACAATTTGGTCAATACCTACCATCGCAAAGTTCCATGTCATAAACTCAACAATCGGTCTAAGACCATTCATAGCAGCTCCAATAGCAATCCCGGCAAAACCAAGTTCGGCAATTGGAGTATCTATGATTCTTTCGGCTCCAAACTCATCCAACATTCCTTTACTTACTTTATAAGCTCCATTATATTCAGCCACCTCTTCCCCTAAAAGAATAATACTTTTATCCTTTCGCATTTCTTCGCTCATGGCTTCATTAAGTGCTTCTCTAAACTGAATCTCTCTCATAAAAATGATTTAAGAAGGCAAATGTAAAATAAAATCTACTTATAAGTAAATCAAAAATTGTTGTTAATAATTATCCTATATATTATAGGGTTTATTAATTTCTTTTGAAATAGCTTTGTTAAAAATTGAGAAAATGAAGAAAACTATTATTTCACTAGTACTATTGTTTGGTATTTCTCTTAGTTCAACTGCTCAAGATTATAACACAGGTATTGGCCTTAGAGGTGGATTTACAAGTGGTATTACCATTAAACATTTTATTGGTGATAAGGCTGCATTAGAGGGAATTTTTGGTACTGTTTGGAGAGGATTTAACTTTACCGGGCTCTATGAAATTCATTCATATAGTGCATTTGATGTAGAAAGGTTGAATTGGTATTATGGTTTGGGTGGACATATTGGTTTTTGGAATGGAAGATACAATCCTTGGTTTGTAAACAGCACCAGTAGTTACACTGTAATTGGTGTTGACGGGATAGTTGGAATGGAATATAACATCGAAGAAATTCCTATTAATGTGAGTCTTGACGTAAAGCCTGCCATAAACTTAATTGGCTATACAGGGTTTTGGTTTGACGGAGCTTTTTCTGTGAGGTATATTTTTTAAGTAACCCCCATCTCTTTAAACAATTTTTCCGATACACTTTTTGTAAACGAGTAAATTCTTACTCGGATAAATTCTATTTTTTTTTCTAGCTTTGCAATCCTTAAAAATCAGATTAAATGAAGATATTAGTTTGTATTAGCAAAGCTCCCGATACCACTACAAAAATAGCGTTTAAAGACAACGATACTCAGTTTAATAAAGACGGAGTTCAATTTATCATTAACCCTTATGATGAGTGGTATGCGCTTGTTAGAGGCTTAGAGTTAAAAGAGGCTGCAGGAAGCGGAAGTGTTACTGTTATTAATGTTGGTACCACAGAAAACGACCCTGTTATCAGAAAAGCATTAGCAATAGGTGCTGATGATGCTGTAAGAATTGACTCAGAAGACAAAGACCCCTTTAATGTTGCCAAGCAAATTGCAGATTATGCAAAAGACAAAGGCTATAATATGATATTAACCGGAAAAGAAACCATTGACTACAATGGTTCACAAATCGGTGGGATGATTGCAGAATTTTTAAACCTTCCATATATCTCTCAAGCTTCAAAACTTGATGTTAATGGAAATATAGCTACCATAGAAAGAGATATACAAGGCGGAAAAGAAGTACTAGAGGTTGAAGGAGCGTTTGTTCTTGGCGCTGCAAAAGGCATGGCAGAAGCTCGAATTCCGAATATGAGAGGAATTATGGCTGCAAGAACTAAACCTTTAAATGTAGTTTCTTCAACTGCCGGAGAAGACTTAACTGAGATTAAATCCTATTCTCTTCCACCTGCAAAAGCAGCATGTAAATATGTTTCGGCAGACAATCCGGCAGAATTATTGGATTTACTTAAAAATGAAGCTAAAGTTTTATAATTAAAAAGATAACAATGTCAGTTTTAATATACGCAGATTCTTACAACAAAAAACTTACAAAAACAGCTTATGAAGCTGTAACCTACGGACTAAAAACAGCAAGCCTTTTAGGTACTCAAGCTACTGTAATTGTTACTGGCGAATGTGAAAACATTGCTGAGTTAGGAGAATATGGAGCTACTAAAGTATTACATGTAAATAAGCCCGAGTTAAATTACTCTGAACCTCAATTAACTGCTTTTACTATATCTGAAGCTGCTAATAAAGAAGGAGCAAATCTGGTAGTAATGGCGCATGACCATTCAGGAAAAGGAATTCTTCCAAGATTATCGGTAAGGTTAAATGCCGGTTCTGTTCCCGGTGCAGTAGAATTACCAAAAAATGAAGGCGGATTTTCAGTAAAAAAAGCTGTTTTTTCAGGTAAAGCCTTCGCACAAGTAGAAATTAAATCAGAAAAGAAAATAGTTTCTTTTTTACCTAATACCATTCCTGCAGAAAAAGTTGGAGGAAGTGCTCAGGTAGAAAATTTTGAAGTTACTCTTCCTACTACCAATGTTAAGGTAAAAGAAGTTAAAAAAGAAAGTACAAAACTTTCATTAACAGAAGCTGATATTGTTGTTTCTGCGGGCAGGGGTTTAAAAGGACCTGAAAACTGGGGAATGATTGAAGAGTTAGCAAATGAATTGGGGGCAGCAACAGCTTGCTCTAGACCGGTTGCTGATATTGGCTGGAGACCTCATCACGAACACGTTGGACAAACTGGTGTAACTGTAAGACCAAACCTTTACTTTGCAATAGGAATTTCCGGTGCTATTCAACATTTGGCAGGGGTTAATGGTAGCAAGGTTATGGTGGTTATTAATACTGACCCTGAAGCACCATTTTTTAAAGCCGCTGATTACGGAATAGTTGGTGATGCGTTTGAAGTTGTTCCAAAATTAATTGAAGCCATAAAAGCTTTTAAAGCAGCCAACAATTAATTACCTTAGTATTTTATTGGGACAAACCCCAAAAAATAAAAATGGAGAAAATTCAACTGGATATAGTAGGTCTTTCTTATAGTCAAACACAATCAGGTGCCTACGCCTTGGTACTTGCAGAGAGAGACGGAAGCAGAAGATTACCCATTATTATTGGTGCATTTGAGGCACAAGCCATTGCCATTGAGCTTGAAAGCATGGTTCCAAGCCGCCCACTTACACACGATTTATTTAAAAGTTTTGCTACTGCATTTGATATTGAAATTAAAGAGGTTATCATTTACAATTTAGTGGAAGGAATATTTTATGCAAAACTAATTTGTATAAAAGATGGAAAAGAACTGGAAATTGACACCCGAACATCAGATGCCGTTGCTCTTGCGGTTAGATTCAAATGCCCTATTTTTACTTTTGAATTTATCTTATCAAGTGCCGGGATTATCTTAGAAGGCGGAAAAGAAGATTTAATTTCTGAAGAAAAAGCAGTAGATGAAGTTAGTAGTTCAAGACCAAAAAAATTAAGTGATTTTACTTCTCAGGAATTAGAAGATATGCTTGAGCAAGCTATTAAAGCAGAAAATTACGAATATGCCTCCAGGCTGAGAGATGAGTTGGATAAGAGAGGAAAAAAATAATTCCAACCATCTATGAACCAAATATTGTTATCCATTGACTTTATTTCCATTTTAAGAGGGCTTTTAGGAATCCTTGTCTTAATTGCTATTGCATGGGTGTTTAGCACCAATAGAAAAGCAATAAATTGGAGTTTGGTAGCTAAAGGATTAGCTCTTCAAATTATCTTAGCACTACTTATTTTAAAAGTTCCCGGAGTAGAGAATATTTTTGAATTTCTAAGTAAGTGCTTTGTAAAAGTAATTTCATTCACTCAAGATGGTGTAAAGTTTCTTTTTGCAAGCTTTATAGACAATACTATTGATAGTGCTCTTTTAAACTTTGCTGTAGTCATATTGCCAACGGTAATATTTTTTTCCGCACTTACAAGCTTACTCTATTACTGGGGGGTACTACAAAAAGTAGTTTATGGTTTTGCCTGGCTAATGAAAAAGATTATGAAACTTTCCGGTGCAGAAAGCTTAGCTGCAGCAGGTAATATTTTCTTGGGACAAACTGAATCTCCGCTTTTAGTAAAGCCATATTTAGACAGAATGACCAAATCAGAAATCATGTGTTTAATGAGTGGTGGAATGGCAACTATTGCCGGTGGAGTTTTAGCAGCATATATTAACTTTTTAGGTGGTGATAGCGTTGAGGAACAAGTGTATTTCGCAAAACATTTGTTAGCTGCAAGTGTAATGAGTGCACCGGCTGCCGTTGTTGCTGCAAAAATAATTGTTCCTGAAACAGAAGAGTTTAATCAAGAACTCAAAGTAGCTAAAGATGAAATTGGCTCTAATGCTTTAGAAGCAATAGCAAATGGAACTACACAAGGAATTAAGCTAGCTGTAAATGTTGCCGGAATGTTATTGGTTTTTATAGCGTTAATGGCGTTGTGTAATTATAGTTTATTTAAAATAGGTTATTGGACAGGCTTAAATGAAGTTATTAGTTCAAACACAGCCTTTGATGGTTTAAGTTTTGAATTTATTGTTGGTTATGCTTGCGCTCCGCTTGCCTGGGTGATAGGTGTTTGCAAAGAAGATATGATTTTAGTAGGGCAACTTTTAGGAGAGAAAACAATTGTCAACGAATTTGTAGCTTATATTTCTCTAGGTAAAATGAAAGCCGGTGGTTTGTTTGCAGAACAAAAATCAGTAATAATAGCTGCCTATGTTTTATGCTGCTTTGCTAATTTTTCATCTATTGGAATTCAGATTGGTGGAATTGGTGCATTATCACCAAAACAAAAACCTACACTTTCTAAATTTGGATTTAGAGCATTAATTGCCGGAGCGTTGGCATGTATGTTCACGGCAGCAACAGTTGGCATGCTGCTATAATTAGTAAACTACTACTTTTTTAGTAACATCTACTTTGTCTCCAACAACCGAAATCAAATAAACTCCTTTCTCAACAACACTAATTGGCTTAGAGTATGTGCCAACATAATTCATTAGCCTTTGTTCTGATACTACTTGCCCAATTACATTTCTAACGACAATGCTATAGCTTCCTTTTTCTGAAGCAACAAACTTAATATTAAAGTTTCCATTGTTTGGATTAGGGAAAATATGGAAATTCAATTCATTGCTTAGGTCATTAATTCCGCTTGCCCAAAATTCATAACCAACTGAAATAGATTGACAACCGTTTGCGTCAGTTATTTGAACTGTGTAGTTACCTGATTGTGTTGGCGAATAAGTCTGAGAGTTTGCTCCGCTTATTGGAGAGCCATTCAAGTACCATTGATAACCACTAGCTGCAGGATTACATGTTAACTGACTTCCATTCTGAGTAATATTTGGAGCAGCAGGATTTGGGTTAACAGTAATTGTTTGAGTAATCGTATCACTTCCTCCGGAATTCCCGACAATTAATTGAACGTTATAAGTTCCGGCATTAGCATAACAAATATTAGTTGGATTTTGTGAATTACTAGAAGATGGATTACCTCCATTAAACGTCCAACTCCATGAAGTAGGACTATTGGTAGAGTTATCATTAAAAGATACACAATCGTTAGGGCAAATACTAGTTGAACTAGGCGTAAAAGAAGCCACCGGTTTTTGAACACCACCTGATAAATTAATGTTATCTAAATAAAGATTATTTCCCCATCTGCCAATATTCCTGAAAACAACCACTAAAGATGATTGTCCTGCATAGGCATTTAAATTTACATTAATTGTTTTCCATTGGGAAGAGCTTGGTGTAAAAGAATTTGTATTGTCAGGCGCAGTTGCAAGAGTTGAACCTCCCTGCATCCAAACTTGTGTAAAAGTAGTGCCACAATCAGTAGAAACTAAAACAGCCATTGTGTCACTATATGTTCCGTTATACCTAGCATAAGCAACATCAAAGCTTAAAGATAAGCTTGATGAAGAAGAAGCGTTATAAATAGGTGTCCAAAGTTCATCATAACTTCCCGCAGAATTATTGGTGTAGTTTTCAAACCAAGCACATTCACTACTTGTTCCGTAGCCGCCAACAGATGTATTTTTTAACCATATAAAACCATCATTAGCTAAATCATTATTTGACCAATTTGCCGGAACAAAAGCACCTGAAAATCCTTCAACTAAAGGAAGGGTTTGGGTAGCAGAAATAGTGATATAATTGTTTTTTGTATGATTATTACTTCCGTTTGAATTAGTAGCCGTTAAAGAAATAGTATAAGTTCCCGCATTTGCAAAAACAATCATCGGGTTTTGGCTTGTAGAATTTGTTGCACCTACGTAAGTTACTCCGGTTGATGGAGTTACACTCCAACTCCATGATGTTGGATTAAAGTTGGATAAATCAGTAAAGTTGATTTGAGTTCCCGGACATCCACTTTGTTTATTAGCCGTAAAGTTTGCAACCGGAGCTGCTCCCGAACTACTAAATAAATCTGACTCCCAAATTCCTCTTCCGTAAGTTGCAGCTCTAATTTTACCGGCTGTGTATTGAATCTCCAACTCATTAACGATTACATTCGGTAAACCCGTCATGTAAGAAACCCAGTTACTCATAGTGTTATCTCTAAAATATACTCCTACATCCGTTCCTACATAAACTCCATCTGCTGAGCCATTTTCATATACCACACAATTTACTGGAAGGTTGGGAAGGCCTGTACTAAAATTAGTCCAGGAAGTTCCACCATTTGTAGTCATAAACACCTTGTTAGTTGAGCTATACCCTGAAAAAGTTACCCATACTTTATTAGGGTCAGTATTTGAAACAGCTATATAAGTAATAGATGCATTGGGTAAACCGGAAGTAATATCAGTAAAAGATGTCCCTCCATTTGTAGATTTATATAACCTTGTGTTTCTGGAAGCATAGATATAATTAGTGTTTGAAGGAGCATAAGCAATTGCGTTAACCCTACTCGTTGTGCCGGTCATTGCTCCAAGTGTACTCCAAGAAGTACCTCCATTTGTTGAGCGATATAAATTATCTTTCCCCACCAGAAGTGTATTTGCATTGGTAGGATGCATAATATATGGAGTTACCCAGTTTCCGTTTGAATTAACTCCTGAGCCTCCTGAGCTTACAATATTGGAGAAACTATTCCCTCCATTTGTAGATTTACGTATATCTCCATAGTACAATTCACCGTACATAATATTTGCATTAGAGTGGTCAATTATACACTCCATTCCATCACCGCCAATAACTCTTGACCATGATGTTCCATTTACTCTATTAGTCCCGTTATCTTGCCAACCCGATAAATTTAAAGATGTGTTAGTAGCAGAATTGGAAAACCTATAAAGCTGACCTATCTGTAATCCGGCACTTCTATCGCTCCAGCTTGTTCCATTATTTGTAGTTCTAAAAGCACCACCATCGCATCCGGCCCATATAGTTGTTCCGCTACCGGGTAAATAAATTAAATCATGGATGTCTGCATGAACGTAAGGAGTTCCGCTGGCTCCATACCAATGAGCAATAATATTAAATGAACTTCCGCCATTTGTTGACCTCCAAATATTTATCCCCCCAACAACTATTTCATTTGCATTGGTATTAGATGCTGCAATGGCTAAGTCATACCAGCCTTGCCCACCGCTACCACTTCCGGTAACACTATATCCAAGTATATTTGGTGTGGTTGACATAGTAGAAAAACTTGTTCCACTATTTGTTGAGCGATAAACTCCACCATAACCCGAAGAATTCTCTGAAGAAAGTACATAAACATAATTTGCATTGGCAGGAGTAACTGCTATAGCCATTCTATTGGAAGCATTAGCTGCCGGTAATCCGTTTGTAACTTGTGTAAAACTTACTCCACCGTTAGTAGAAACATAAAATTGGTCAGTGGTTGCATATATCGTATTTGGGTCATTAGGTTTAAATTCTAAATCTCTAAAACTACCGGTTATTATTTGAGTCCAAGATGTTCCTCCGTTTGTGGTTCTGTATATTCCATTGCTTGTAGCCGCAATTAAAATATTTGTATTGGAAGTATTAATAATTAATCTCCTGATTGTTCTTGTTTGAGTTACATTCCAATTTAAGCCTGTTGCATTCCATGTAGTTCCTCCGTCAGTAGATTTTAAGATACCTATGCTGTAGGTATCACTTCCATCTCCATCTCCGGTTGCTAAATACATCACATTTGAATTATTGGGGTCAATGGCCAAATCTGAACAACCGATTACAGGCAAATCATCTGTATTTAAGTTAGACCAACTACTACCTGAATTGGTAGATTTCCATAAACCACCACCGGGCGAGCCAACAAAAACAGTATTGGAATTTGCAGGGTCAAATCGCACAAAGTTTATTCTACCCATTCCACCACCGTTAGA
>CALALS010000009.1 GCA_937925525.1 uncultured Flavobacteriales bacterium
TATACTTTTTCAGATCGCATAGAATCTAAATACCTATTTTCTAGGTCTTCATTGCCATTGGCGAATGCTTTTGCATCGCTTTCAACACCTGAAGCTACAAACGTAAATGATAACTGATAAATACAGGCTAACGCTAGTAGAATGGTGAAAAGCCAAATAGCTCCTTTGTTTTGCATTATTGTAGGTTTAAAATTAAAGGCTGCAAATATAGAAGTATAAAATATATTTCCCAAAGCTTTTTTTTATAGGTATTAAGAGCCTAATTTTCTCCTTAATTTCTTTCAAAAAACTCCATTATTATTTAGTAACTTTGAACCTATGTTTAAAAAAATAGGCTTTGCCTTCATAGCGCTTAGTTTTTCAACCCTCTCTAACGCACAATTTTTAGTTCACTCTAATTCCATTGAAGTATTAGATTCTATTGGAAACAAACTGAACCATGCATGGGTTGGTGGTTTAAATTCTGTTCAGTTCTCTGAAATTGATTTAGATCTTGATGGAAAAAAAGACTTGTTTACATTTGACAGAAGTGGTAATAAAATAAGAACTTTTAGAAATAACGGAGCCCAAAATACCGTAGATTATGTTTATGCGCCCGAGTTTCATAATAGTTTTCCAAAAATGCACGATTGGGTTCTCTTAAGAGATTATGATTGTGACGGAAAAGAAGATATTTTCACTTATTCAAACGGTGGCTTTTCTGTATACAAAAACACCTCAACGCCAGGAAATTTATCATTTGTAAAAATTAGTGACCTTGTTTTTTCTGACTATTCAAAAAACTCTACTCCGCCTCAAATGGCAAACCTATATGTTAGTTCAACTGACATTCCAGCTATAGATGATATTGATGGAGACGGAGACCTGGATGTAATAACTTTTTCCATTTTTGGTAGTTATGTGGAATACCACAAAAACATGAGTAAAGAACTTTATGGAATTTGCGATAGCTTAACGTTTAAACTAAAAAACAATTGTTGGGGTTTTTTTAGTGAAAATTTTTCTAATAACTCGGTAACATTGTCAGACACTTGCCCATCTAACGTAGTAAATCCTGAAAAAATAATAATGGGTGGTAATAAACATGCCGGCTCTACCCTTCTTACCCTTGATTTGAACAATGATGGTTTAAGAGATTTGGTTTTAGGAGATGTTAGCTTCAAAAATATGACCGCATTAATTAACGGTGGAAGTATTAACAATGCTTACATGACCTCACAGGATAGTGCTTTTCCTAAGAACAACACCAACACCCTACCCGTAGATTTACAACTTTTTCCCGCTGGCTTCTATCTGGACATTAATAATGACGGAAAAAAAGATTTAATAGTGAGCCCGGGTACTCCAAACGGTAGTGAAAACACCAAATCTTGTTGGTTATATACAAACAGCAATATCACCAGCCAACCTAACTTTAATTTTTCAAGAAACAACTTCCTACAAGGCGAAATGATGGAGCATGGAGAAGGAAGTTACCCGGTTTTCTTTGACCACAACGGAGATGGACTAATGGATTTACTAGTAGGTAATTTTGTTTATTATGTTGATAATGCTTTTCCAAAATCGGCTATAGCACTTTACGAAAACATTGGCACAGCTTCACAGCCTAAGTTTCAATTAAAAACAAGAGATTATGCAGGAATAGCCAAAATTAGCCTTAACACTTTTAGCAATATGCCTACCTATGGAGTTTGTCCAACTTTTGGTGATGTTGACGGAGACGGAGACCAGGATATGATTGTGGGTGATTACAACGGTAAAGTTCATTTGTTTACCAATACAGCAGGAGCCGGAAATACAGCCAACTTTGTTTTATCCCAAGCAGATTATCAGGGAATTGATGTTGGAAATTATGCAAAACCTCAACTGTTTGATATTTCAGGTGATAGTTTGCTAGATTTAGTAATTGGTAACCAAGCCGGAAAAATTGAATATTATAAAAATATTGGTACTAAAACCTCTCCTAGTTTTTCTCTACAAACTCAAAACTTGGGAAATGTAAATGTTACTAAAGTTGGAAATGTAAACGGGTATAGCCGCCCGTTCTTTTTCAAAAATGGAAGCCAAACAGAACTACTTTGCGGCTCATTGTCAGGTCAAATTTTTCACTTTAATAATATTGATTCTTCAAGCTCTTCAACTTATAACATTATTGACACTAGTTTTTATGGAATTAATGAAGGAGCCAGAACAAGTATTGTAGGTGCTGATCTCAATAATGATGGTTTAACCGACTACGTTTTAGGAAATTACTCCGGAGGAAATAGTCTTTACATGGGGAGTAACGTTACTGATATTAAAGAAAGCTATTTTACTGATTTGAATTTAGAATTAACCATCTACCCCAATCCTACCAATGACAAGGTAACTATTTTATTCGCTAACCCCTATTTAACCAAGTTTGACATAAAGCTATTCGACCTTCAAGGAAAAGAGGTTTATTCAGAAAAACATAATTCAAACAATATTCAAATAGATGTAAGCAACTTGACTAAGGGTGTGTACGTCTTAAAAATAAACTCACTTGAAACCCCTGCATCATCCTATGATAAAATCATTAAATATTAAGTACCAACTTCTATTTGTTTCTTTTTTCATTACGGCTTCCTTAAGCGCTCAAACTATTTTTAAAAGAGTTGACAGTATTAAAGTTGAAACTGCTACAAATGGTGTGTTTTATAAAAATGCTTGGGCAGGAGGGCTAAATTCTATTCAATTTTCTGAAATAGACCTTGATGGAGACGGTAAAAAAGATTTGTTTGCATTTGACAGAACAGGAAACAAAATCAAAACATTTTTAAACAAAGGTACTCCGGGTACAACCAATTATGTTCATGCCCCTCAATACGAAGACAAATTTCCACCTATTGATTCTTGGGTTTTACTGAGAGATTATAACTGTGACGGTAAAAATGACATCTTTACTTATTACCCTGGAGGAGTGAGTTTATATAAAAACATTAGCACTCCCGGTAATTTGGCCTTTGTTCAGGTCACTAAATTAATACAGCATTACAATCCAACCGTAACTGTTCCCTACTCACAGATTTATTGCACTTCTATTGATCAGCCTGCAATAGATGATATTGATAACGATGGTGATCTAGATATTATAAACTTTGGGCAATTTGGAAGTTTTGTAGAGTATTACAAAAACTATTCAATGGAAACCTATGGGATTTGTGACAGCATTAATAAATATGAAATGAAAAATAAGTGTTGGGGGTGGTTTTATGAGGGAGGGGTTAGTTTTAATATGACGCTAAATATGCCAAAAGGAAATTGCTGGAATAATGTACCAAACCCTGAAAGAACTGCTAACGGAGGAAATAAAAACCTTAAACATGCCGGCTCAACACTACTTACACTTGATGTAAACGGAGATAGCGTTAAAGAATTAGTAGTTGGCGATGTATCTTACAATTACATGACCATACTGCATAATGGAGGAAGAGTGGACAGTGCTCACATGACCTCAGACGACACCCTATTTCCAAAAAACCAAGGAAATACTGTTCCGCTTGGCTTAGACATTTTTCCTGGTGCCTATTACTTAGATATTAATAACGATAATAAAAAAGATTTACTCTTCTCTCCATTTTATATTACCCAAATTGCCGGTCAAACTTATGTGCAGAATTATGAAAGCGTATGGAATTATACCAATAGCGGTACAAATAATTTACCTAGCTTTACTTTTCAAAGTAAAAACTTTCTTCAAAAAGATATGATAGATTTAGGCGAAGGAGCCTATCCTGTATTTTTTGATTATGATAGTGATGGCAAAAAAGATTTAGTAGTAAGTAATTTTGGTTATTATGACTCTTCCGGCTATTATAAATCACAGTTAGCACTATATAAAAACACTGGATCTGCCACAGCTCCTCAGTATAAATTAATTACAAAAGACTATCACGGGCTATCCAGCCATATTTTAAATACAGACTCCATGACCCGAACACAAGCCATTTACCCAACCTTTGGCGATGTTGATGGTGATGGTGATAAAGATATGATTGTAGGTGAATTAACTGGCCGTTTGCACCTTTACACCAACACACCATTTATGGGAATAGCTTCCTTTACTTTAACCAAAACTTTTGTTGACTCTATAGATGTTGGCGATTTTTCTACCCCACAACTAATAGATTTAGACAGGGATGGTAAAATAGATTTAGTAGTGGGTGATATTTGGGGTAGATTAAAGTATTATAGAAATATTGGAACCACTACCGTTCCGAAATGGAGTAAAGTTGCAGATACGCTTGGTGGGGTGAATATGTCTAAACCACCATATTTTTATTTAGGATATAGTGTACCGCATATATTTGATAATGGAGGAAGCTATGAAATGCTTGTTGGTTCTTCTTCTGGAGATGTTCACCATTATGATAACATTGACGGAAATTTAGCCGGTAACTTCAATTTAAAAACCATAAATAAAATGGGCTTTTATGAAGGTATTAGAACTGCTCCTGCAGTTTACGACATTGACAGTAATGCCCTTTGGGATTTTGTAGTGGGGAATTATGCCGGTGGTATAAATTTATACATGCAGGATATTTTAACCACATCTGATTTAACAGACGCATCCAACACAAAATTTGATGTTATTGTTTACCCTAACCCTGCAAATAATTCGATTAACATCATGCTTAATCAAAAGACTATTAGTAGCTACGACATTGATGTATTCGATATCAATGGAAAATTGTTATACCAATCACAAAACCAATACGGCAATGTAGAAATTGACATCAGTACCTTTCCTAAAGGTATGTATATTATAAAAGTAAATTCACCTCAAACATCATTTAGTAAACATGAAAAATTTATTAAACAATAGCATTTTAGTCATTCTGTTAATTACTATTGTTTCTGTTACTGAAGCGCAAACCGTTTTTAATAGAGTTGACTCTGTTAAGGTAGAAACTGCCATAACCGGCATATTTTATAAAAACCCATGGGCAGGTGGTTTAAACTCTTGCCAACTATCTGACGTTGATTTAGACGGAGACGGTAAAAAAGACCTTTTTGTTTTTGAAGCATCGGGTAATAAAATCAGAACTTTTTTAAACAAAGGAACTGCAGGAACAACTAACTACGTACATGCACCTCAATACGAAACTCAATTTCCTCCGGTATATGGTTGGGTATTGTTTAGAGATTATAATTGTGATGGGAAAAATGATATGTTCACATACTACCCAACTGGCTCTGGTATTAGCTTATATAAAAATGTTAGTACACCCGGAAATTTAGCTTTTGTACAAGTAACTAAATCATTACGCTCTTACAACCCTGCTACAATGGTAACCTCTAATATTTATGCTTCGGTGAGTGACCTACCAGCAATTGATGATATTGATAATGACGGAGATTTAGACATTTTAACTTTTGGCTTTGTAAGTAATTATGTTGAGTATTATAAGTGTTTTTCAAAAGAAAGTTATGGTATTTGTGATAGCACCAACTTTCAGCTTAAAAATAAATGCTGGGGATGGTTTTATGAAAGTGCTAACAGCTTTAACATGAATTTAAACATTCCTAAAAATAGCTGTAGCGGAAATGTACCAAACCCTGAAAGAACATCTAATGGCGGTAATGAAAAAGGCGGCAACAAACACGCTGGCTCAACCCTTTTAACACTTGATTTGAATGGCGATACCGTTAAAGAATTAATTGTAGGAGACGTTGACTCTAAGTATGTTGTGGCATTGATTAATGGAGGTAAAAGAGATAGTGCGCATATCGTTTCGGAAGACACGCTTTTCCCGAAAAACCATGTTTCTACCAGTAAACTGAATTTACCTGTTTTTCCCGCAGGATATAGTATTGATGTAAATAATGACAACAAAAAAGACTTATTGTTTGCTCCTTTTATTTTAACCGCCACTTCAGCAAAAATTTATGCCGAAAATGCCAACAGTATATGGCATTATAGAAACAACGGTACCAATAATCTACCCAACTATGTTTTACAAAGTAAAAACTTCTTGCAAGGAAACATGATTGAAGTGGGCGAAGGAGCCTATCCGGTTTTCTTTGACCATAATGGTGATGGTTTAGAAGATTTAATTGTAAGTAACTTTGGTTATTATGACTCTACAGGTTATTACAGGTCTTCATTGGCGCTTTATCAAAACACCGGAACAGCTAACAATCCTAAGTTTAAGCTAATTACAACCGACTACATGGGATTATCTACACATATACTAAATATAGATTCTATGAAACGTACTCAATCTTTGTACGCTACGTTTGGTGATGTAGATGGTGATGGAGATAAAGACATGATTGTTGGAGAACTAACCGGTAAAATTCATTTGTACACCAATACTCCTACTATGGGAGTAGCTAATTTTAGCTTAACTAAAACCTATGTAGATTCTATTGATGTGGGCGATTATTCTGCGCCTCAATTAATTGATTTAGACCGTGACGGAAAAATAGATATTGTAATTGGAAATAGATGGGGAACTTTGGCTTTTCATAAAAACATTGGAACCACTTTAGTACCCAAATGGAAATTGGTAAAAGACACTTTAGGTGGAATTCAAATGAAAAACCCTCCAAGTTATTTCTTAGGATTTGCTGTGCCATGCTTTTTTGACAATGGAGGACAGTATGAATTATTGGTTGGAGGAATGGAAGGAAACGTAAGGCATTACGACAACATTGATGGAAACGTTTATGGGGGTTATAGCCTAAAATCTAATAACGTAATGGGATTTTATGAAGGAATGAAAACTGCTCCTGCCGTTAATGATATTGATAATGATGGGCTGTGGGATTTTGTGGTAGGAAATTATGCAGGTGGTGTAAGCCTTTACAAACAAGATTTAATTACCAATGCTGTTTGGGAGAAAGAAGTAAACGGACGAAATGATTTTGCTATTTATCCAAACCCTACCGATAATAACTTTACCATTTCATTAAACTATTACCCAACAACAGAAGTAGTGGAAGTTTACAACTCTTTAGGAATGTTGGTAGAAAAAAAACTCATCATGCAAAAGCAAACAGAAATAAATACTGCAGGCTGGGAAAGAGGAGTATATATCATTTCTATTTCGGGTAACGGAAAAAGTAAGTTTAAGAAACTGGTAAAAATGTAATTTTTTTCTTTTTATCGTTGGTAGAATACTCTTTATAGTGTTTTTCTTACTATATTTATTTCCTTAAACTACCAACTATGATTCTTCTTGACTTTTCTTCCTGGTGGGCAGAAAAAACTACTTTCGAACAGGTGTACTGGTTAATCGCCATTCCTTCATCATTAGCTTTACTAGTAACACTTATTATGACATTTGTAGGCGGTGACTTTGAAGATGGCGGAGTAGATGAAGATATAGCGGGAGATGACGGTGCGGGCTTTCAATTTTTTACCTTAAAAAACTTAATCGGATTTTTTACCCTTTTTGCATGGTCAGGTTTGGCATGTATAAAAGGCAATATGTCTGTTCCCGTTACCATTATTATTTCTTCCGTGTGTGGCTTGATTATGATGACACTTATGGCAAGTATCTTTTTCTTCATGTCTAAACTTACTGATGACGGCACACTTAAAATGGCAAATGCCGTAAATAGAATAGGAAAAATATATTTACCGGTAATGGCAAACAGAGGCAACATCGGGAAAATTCAAATTAACATTCAAGACAGTGTTAGAACACTTCAAGCCATGACAGATGATGAGGAAGACCTACCGTTTGGAGCAGTAGTTACCGTTATAGAAGTTATCAATGGAAATATTTTATTAGTTACAAAAGTTAAAAAATAAGTATGGGACAATTTGTTATTATAGGAATATCAGCAGGAATTTTATTCCTATTCATCTTAATTTATTCAATGTTCAGAAGGTACAAACGTTGTCCCTCAGATAGAATATTAGTAGTATATGGTAAAGTAGGTTCAGGAAGTGATGGTTCTCGTTCTGCAAAATGTATTCACGGTGGTGCAGCATTTATCTGGCCTATCATTCAAGATTATGAGTTCTTAGACTTAACTCCACTTTCTATTGACATAGACCTGAAAGGAGCATTAAGTAAACAAAACATTCGGGTTGATGTTCCTTCACGTTTTACTGTGGGTATTTCTACCGAGCCGGGCATTATGACCAATGCCGCAGAACGTTTATTAGGTCTGCAACAACAACAAATTTATGACCTTGCCAAAGACATCATTTTCGGGCAACTGCGTTTGGTAGTAGCCACTATGGATATTGAAGAAATCAATAACAACAGAGATAAATTTTTATCTAACGTAACCGCAAACGTTGAGGCTGAGCTTCAAAAAATAGGGTTGAAACTGATTAACGTAAACGTTACCGATATTAAAGACGAATCGGGTTATATAGAAGCTTTGGGTAAAGAAGCTGCCGCAAAAGCCATAAACGATGCCAAAAGAAGTGTAGCAGAAAAAAACAGAGACGGTTCTATTGGTGAGGCTAACGCCATGCAGGACCAAAGAGTGCAAGTAGCCAATGCCGATGCCAAAGCTGTAGAAGGAGAAAACTTAGCCAAAATTCAGATTGCTAATTCAGAAGCATTAAGAAGAGAAAAAGAAGCAGAAGCTTTAAAGCTAGCCACCGCAGCAGAAAAAGTACAAGCCGCAAAAGCATTACAAGAAGCTTACGCAGCAGAGCAACAAGCAGAAGACGCCAGAGCGGAAAAAGAAAAAGCAAGCCAACAAGCCGACATCATTGTTTCGGTAGAAATTGAAAAACGTAAAATTGAAATTCAGGCAGAAGCAGAAGCAGAAAACATCAGAAGAATTGCAAAAGGTAAAGCAGACGGTGTTTTGTTTGAAAAAGAAGCAGAAGCAAAAGGTATTTTTGAAGTATTAACCAAACAAGCAGAAGGCTTAAACCAAATTGTAAAAGCTGCGGGTAATGATGTAAATGGTGCTGCATTATTAATTATTGCAGACAAACTACAAGACCTTGTTAAACTACAGTCAGAAGCTATTAAAAACATTAAAATTGACAAAGTTACGGTTTGGGATGGCGGTAACGGTGGAAAAGACGGCAAAACCTCAACGGCTAATTTCTTATCGGGCATTTATCAATCCGTTCCTCCGTTAGACGAAGTATTTAAAATGACGGGCATGGAGTTACCTAAATACCTAAAAGGAGAAAAGAAAGACGAACAACAAGCAGACACAGAACCCGACAACAAAACTGAATAGAAATTTGAAGTGTTGAAGGCTAAGTTTTAAGTGTTAAATAAAAACTTCTCCCTTGAGAGATGGAGAGAGTGATTAATTTCTAGTGCCTATTTCCTAATTCTTAGTTGTAGTTCTGATTTCAGACAATGTTTTAATACCTAAGGACTCCATATAAAGAATCAAACATGAAATAGACTCACCCTCCCAAGCATTTTCATAAATATTAAAGTTACTCTCGGCTTTTTTCAAATCTTTAAGGGTCGTCTTATTTAAATCTATTTTTAAATAAGATGAAACTTCTCTCAAGTATTCCTCTATTCCTTCACACTCCCTTGGCCAACTTGAAATAGCCTCATTTAATAAATTATTTTCCATAAATTTTATCTCGTTATACCCCCATCTCTCGCAAGCGTCCGCTTGTGAGTAAAAATAGCAATAAATTAGTTTACTTCAGCTTTAGTTTCCACTTTTAGAAGCACTGACTAAAACCACTTAAGCAAGGTACTACAGAACTTTACACAAGTGTTGAACAACTTTACCTGCTTTTACAACAACTTGAGATAGGCATACAATGACTTATCCGACTTATTCCGTTACTTACGCTTGATTTACAACCACTTGAGATGGATGTCCAGCTACTTACGCTGTATGTACATAAACTTACCGGACTTGTTCATTAACTTACGCTTGATGTTTTTTGACTTACGCTACTTCTAACACAACTTACCCTGCTTCTTTTGCAGCTCACGCTGTTTGTATTTTGACTTACGCATGAGATATTTTAACTTACGCTTTATGTTTTTGAACTTACGCTGCTTCTCGCATAACTTACCATGCTTGTATTACCACTTACGCTGCTTACTCCGCAACTCAAGAGCCTTGTCATTTAACTAAAAACAGATGTAATAACACCAAAGGGAAACAACAGAAAACAAAAGGCTTTTTTAATACACCAAAAGCTCTTGCAGTTTTTGCTCAAAGCGTTTGTTAGGCATAAAGTTTTCTTCTAATTGGTTAATAAACGGTATGGGCGTATCCAGCGCACCCACTCTCACTACCGGAGCATCTAAGTTTTCAAAGCAGTGTTCGTTTATCAAACTAGCAATGTCGGCACCAATACCACCCGTTAAGCTATCTTCGTGCAATACAATGGCTTTGCCTGTTTTGTTTACAGAGGCATAAATGGCTTCGGTATCTAATGGAGCCAGTGTGCGCAAATCAATTAAATCTGCAGAAATGTTGGGGTTTTCATTCAAATAACTCAATGCCCAATGCACGCCCAAACCATAAGTAATTATGCTCACATCTGTTCCTTCTTTTAAAAGCTTGGCTTTACCAAACGGTAAGGTATAATAATCATCAGGAATTTCTTGGGTAACGCTTCGGTAAAGTGCTTTAT
>CALALS010000010.1 GCA_937925525.1 uncultured Flavobacteriales bacterium
CTCGACTTCTAGAATATCTCGAAGACTCAAATTGTTGGATTTGTCTTCGTAAATCTCTAACTTGTCGCTAACAGATATTGATTGTTCAGTATTTGAAAAGGTAACTAAATTATCATTTTCGGCCATTAAAGTAAGCGATACAAACATTATCGCAACTGTGAAAAATAGATGTAACTTAATTCTTTCCATTATTAGAAGTATAAAAAAGTGGGGTTATGTTTTTATACAGTAAGTTGAAATTAACCTTTATATTAAATTTATCATTAGAATCATAATGTTTTTTGAATAAGTTTTCTCTTAAAGAAAGCATAATATGCTTATCTCTTTCATTAGAAGTTTCAAGTGTAATAGCATTTAATATACCTATTACATGAGCTATATATTTTTCATTTGGATAGTGAAATTCTCCATTATTTCCCAAACTTCTATCTACCACAAAACCAATCTCACTAAATAGTTTTAATGTATATCCTGCACAAATCCCAATTAAAGTCGCGAAATTTAGTTGGTTGGCCGATGATACTGACCCCCACATTAAGTATCTTGGAACCCCCATTCCCTTTACGTTTTTTGATGTCCAAAGCCCACATGACTCACCTATTCCGCCATTCAAAGCATGTTTCTCAACTAACCTATATAGAGCGTTATCCATTATTCCAATAGCCTCCTCTATCGGTAATGGGGTATTTCCGTCTGCTAACTGAATTCTTACTCCACCTACAAGTTCACCGTTTGTATTATCTCTTGCAACTACGCAATAAATATGTGGATTAAACATCCAACTTTGCTTGTTTGTAGTCACATTTTCAATTCCATAATCTGTTAGTACTTTTCTATGCCCTGCTAAATATTGCTGACAAAGTTCAGGCTCATCAATTGCTCTAAATGCAAAAACATCAAACTCCTTTGTAATTAAATTACTCATACATTAACACTTCTTCAGGAGGCCTTCTTAATGCTCTGATTGTTGATTGGTCTGTTTTTGCAAGTCTAAAGATGAATATTTCATTTTCGTTTTCACTAAGGCCAACTATTTTTCTAAACTTTTCTTCTTGCAACTTCATGTGGTCAAATACATCCTCAAGCCCTTCTTTATAATTATCTCTAGTGCGTAAAAATAAAAAAGTTGCAATAGACATAGGTTGTAAACTAATATTATTTAAAGTTGCGTTTAACCAAATGTGTTGTAATATGCTTCCTGCTTCAAAACAATTTTTTGAGGAAATTTTTTTTACGGTTAATATTCCAATTGCTGATGCAGCATTAATTGATTTCTTTGTTAGTTTGGACATACCTTTTCCTAAATCCCAATCATTTAAATGTTTGACCACATTCCAATTTTTTGAAACAATTAATCCAGCTTCTTCGGTTGGCGTTATGTCAATGGTGTTAATATCAACACCGTCTTTGGTTTGCTCCGCTTCTTTTTTATTCCATCGTATTTCATTTGTAAATTGATGATGCCCCTGTTTATTTATTAAATAAAGCCTATTAACCTCACTTAAAACCTCTTTAATTGCTTCAATGTCATTATCATCAGAATATATTTCAAGATTTACGTTTTCAGAGTTTAATCCTTGTTTTAATTTTAAAAGTTCATCTTTTGAAAGTGGTTTTCGTAAACCAATAGTTCTATTAGTAGTTCTATCAGGAATTGCTTCAACCAATTTTTTTTCCTTATCAGTTGGTTGTCCTGTCGAATTTGTAAAGGAAAAACTTGCTATTAAATTACTTTCTTCACCAATCGGATGAAATTTTGTGTTAACTTCATATCCAAGTTGTTTAGCAGTAAGCAAAATATTTTTGGTAGCTGCCCCAAAAGCTATGTAGGAAGCAGCTTTCTTGTAATTAAGTAGTGATTCGGTTCTGTTTGGGTCATTAAATAAAAAAAGGTGTTTATTTAAATAGTGCCATTTCCATGGTTGAATATTTCCACCTGATGGAGCCATTATGGCATGTTTCACCAATTCTTCAATTTCATTTTTTGAAAGCTCTACACAATTTTCTGAATTATTCTGTGAAATTATATTTTTTATCTCTTTCAGTTCTGCCTCAAAATCTTGTAAGCTAGTTTTAGGGATAGAAACTATTTCTTCTTTTGTTTTCTTTTGTTTTGAAATATAATCTTCAACTTCATCATTAATTTCCTTTTCTGTGTCAACAAAGTATCTGCCGGATTTGGTAAATTGATTTAGTAAAATTCTTCTGCAAACATCCGTACAAATTCCTCCTCCAAATATTACACCTGATGCTAACTGTGGCCATGTTGTTATGGTTTCCTCAATTTCAAGCATAGAGGCTTTTAATCGTTCAGATGACGTTTCTACCCCAAGCATTGGTAATAAGTATGGTACTTTTTGTTCATTGGTTTTAGCCTCTTTTACTTTTTCTAAATCAAGGTGGTCAATTAAGCCATGTAAAATAGGTAGATTAGGGTTTAAGTCAAATCTTTCAATATCGGTTGTACCTCTATCACTTGAATTCATTACTACTGCTATTCCCAACTCTTTAGCTTTTTGTCTGGCTTGTATTTTTTGCAATAAACCATCACACACTTCAATGCAGATATCTAGTTTACCATCTTTTGTAAAAAAGTCATTAATGTTATTTTCAGTTAGGCCTTCATGATAGCAAGTTACTTTAAGGTATGGGTCAATTTCGGCTATTTCCCTGGCTACAACAACGGTTTTTTTAATTCCAAAATTAGCTACGCCCGTTTGAATTCTATTTAAGTTGGATAGTTCAATTACATCAAAATCCGCCAAAACAAGCTCTCCACAAATTCTTTCGGTAGCTATTGTCAGAGCAATAGCTTTACCTACTGATAATCCTATAATACCTATCTTTTTAGTAGCCAGAATATCTTCTTCTTCAGGGGTTATTTTGTATTGGTTCCTGTTAGTTCTTACTTCAATAAACTCATCTTTAGCTAACAAATGTACTACCTTGTTTGCCCAAGGATAATAAACCCAAACTCCATAGAGTTCCAAAGGTGTATCTCCCAGGTGGTTTTTGATTTGCAATGCTAATTCTTTTTCATCAAGCTTTTTTGAAGGATTTCTTAATTTTATTAATTCCGTTAACTGTCCCTGTATTTCGTCTAAAACCTCTATTGAAGGGTTAGAATTGAGTAAAGTAATCAACTCCTTTTTTTGGTCATTTTTTTTAAGGTCAAAAAGCAGCGGAGCACAAATTTCTTTTGAACTATTTTTTTGACTTTGTAATAACTGCATTAATTCTTTACTCATATACACATCTGAAATAGACCACTAATATTATAAAAAAATATAAGTAGTCAGTAAGTATTAATACCTAAATTTGTAAAAAAAATATAACCCTAACTTTTTTAAGCATACAAATACTTTTCAAAAACAGTTTTTTTATGTAAATTGGGTGGATTTTATGGAGCTAAAACAAAACATTAATGTGCTGTATGTTGATGATGAAGTTAGTAATTTAACCTCATTTAAAGCTGCATTTAGAAGAAACTTTAATGTTTTTGTTGCGGAATCTGCTGCTGAAGGCGAAAAAATTCTTGCTGAAAACCCAATAGAAGTTGTTTTAACCGACCAGCGGATGCCTGATGTTACCGGTGTAGAGTTTTTACAATCTATAATTGAAAAATATCCGGATACAATTCGAATATTAATAACGGGTTACTCCGATATTAATGCAGTAAAAGAGGCCATAAACAAAGGGCAGATATATAAATATATTGAAAAACCTTGGGATAACGACCATTTAAAAATGATTATAGAAAAAGCATTTGAAGTATATTCATTGAGAAAGGAAAATAAGGAGCTTACCGAAAAGCTAATAAGAGCAAACGGACAACTAGAGTTTATGTTGCGTCAAAAGCTAATTTCTTAATTACTTTCCGATACAAAAAGTAATTAACGTTGATATTCAGTTATTTATAAGAAGTAGGTACAAATAGGGTACAAATAAGAATGGTTTAATTAATTCAATCTATTTTTTTCTAATCCAAAAATGATAGGAGGATATTCGGTATTTACTTTAAATTTTAAAATGAATTTACTCTTTATCCTTTTTGTCAATTAAGGCTTGTTTAGTCTTTACTTTTTTCAAAAGAATATTAACTCTGTCAGCAAAATTTGGAATGGAATTAATTCTCTTTTTTATTTTTTTATCTACTTTTTTGATGTTTTCATCATTCTTGAATTCACTATTCGGGATGAAATTTCGGAGCAACTTTAAGTGAGTTGAAATTGAGGCTAACAACTCTAAATCATTTAGCTTACCTCTTTCAACTAATTCTTTTAACGGCTCAAACCTTCTAAAATCTTCTGAACCAAGAATTGAAGCGATAAGAAGTAGTTTAAACTCAATTTCAAACCTTTTTTCTTGGCTTAAATCTTCTTTTTCAAGCTCAGTAATTATATTATCGAATTCTTGAATAAGAGGCTCATTAAGTGTTATTGACCAAAAGTTACCTTTAAACCAACCGCCAAATACTTGCATTAAGCCATATTTTGAGAAGTTTTCCCAAAATTTTGTTTCTTTTGAACTTGTATTGATAATTAGATTAATTGAGTCAATAGTATTTGATAGACCTTTTAAAATACCTAATTTTCTTTGTTCAATTGGGGTATTGTATAAAGCCTGAATAAGTCTTCCAAGTCCTCCAGTATTACTAATAAGGTCAGTTAAATTTGAAGTACTATTATTTTCAATAATTTCCTCAATTAATTTTGGAGAATCTTTTGTCATTCCGGCATAAAATATTGCAACATTTTGCCACCATAGGTCATTAAATTTTTTAATGAATAAATCTCTATCCGATTGTCGATGATGAAATATTTCATAAGCTGTAAAATACTCTTGAAAAGATTGATGTTTAAATGAAACAAATCCTTTACTATCTAAATATAATAAACCGACACTGTCTATTAATTCATCTGTAACCTGTTCCACATTAAACGGTTGCCCTCTATTGGTAGAGTATTTTTTAATTTCTTTAATCAGCTCATCTTTAGATATTTTTTGTTTTAAGTTAGTGTGTAGTTCTTTCGCAATATGACAAAGTAGTCGGTGTTTAATACCAATTTCAATTAGTTCAATTTTATCTTTTGCTTGAGTTTTACCAATTAAAAGGTTAACAAAATTCTCGTACAAATCTGATATTGTCGCTGGAATCTCAACCTCTTTTTCATCAAATAAAATAGTTATTAAAGCTATAGTTAAAGGCGTTTTTGGAAGCTTTTCAAGTATGGCAGAGTCTTTTAATGATTTTAATAATGATTTGGACTTTATGAGATTTTCTCCAAAGTAATTATTTAAAAAGGCTTCTATTTGCTGAAAATCAAGTTGCTCAATTTCCAAATATCTAAACCCAATAGATTCGCAGTTTTGAAATAAATAATCGGAAGGACGAGAGGAGCAAATAATTTTGATATTTGGATATTTTTCTCTAAACTCTTTTAGTTTTTCAAGAGCTGTTTCTTTAGACTCTATAACTGGAAGCTCATCTAAAGCATCAATAAATAAAGCACAAGATTCAGTTTGAATAACTTTCTTAGAGTCTATTAATAAATCAATATTCCAATCTCTTTTAAAAAACTCATCGATAGCCTTTTCTATATCAAAATTACTTACTTCAATATCTTTAAAGGTCAAAATAACGGGATAAAAATCTTGATTATTACGCAAAGAATTTTGTGTGATTATTTCATTTGAAAGAGTTTTAAATAAAGTGCTTTTTCCTGAACCAGGTTCTCCAATGATAATTGAATTATCAGGAATACTTACAATTGTATTTGAACTCCTTTTAACCCATTTAATTGAACCATCATCTTTAGTGATTCTTTCAGATAATTTGGGTTCAATAGCATTAGTAATTATTCGCTCAACTTTTTTGTCGTTAAGTCCAAGAGATTTACTTAACCCATCAACTTTGATTCTTTCTTTAATCCTATCAATATATTTTTTGTATTGTTTAGAACCTTTTATCCAAAATTTGGGATAGTATTTATCAATAAAATAAACTAATTTATCAGCACCCCAAAAATCAATATTTGCACCTTCATCACTATTACTTTCAAATATTTTCTCCTCTGCTCCCTTAGAAAAATAAAAGTTTGTAACAACCTTAACCTTATTTATTGGAATTTTTTTTGATTGTTCTAATGATTTGTATGGGTATTGAAAACATTCATGAACTTGGTCTTGAATTTCTCTGATAGTGCTTGAATTTCCGGCAACCTTTCCTTTTTTGACAACAAATGCAAACCAGTCCTTTTTACCTTCAATATCATCTATTTTAGAACAAATCAAATCTTTACCGTATTCAGGTCTACTACCTTTTTCATGGGTTATTTTTACATCCTGAAACCCCATCTCAGGCAATAACTCTTCCAATAAGGTATGAATTTCAGATTCATTTGAAATTGAATTTATGAAGGAAACTTTATCTTGCTTACTTTTCATTTGAACTATTATTTACCCCAAAGATATTAAATCAGCTTTAAAATGATGAGCTTACATTTTAAGGATTACTTTATCCAACCCTTTCTAAAGCCATAAGCAATTAGATGAGCAGCATTCTTTACGCCAAATCTTCTTAGCATATCAATTCTAATAGAATCAATAGTTTGTTTACTGTTTTCAAGTTTTTTGGCTATTTCCTGACTGGTATATCCATCAGCCAACAATTGTAATACTTGCTTTTGCTTATTTGTTATGGTAGTATTCACATAACAATAATATTTTAAATAAATATTTAGATATTTATATTACCATATTTATAAGGTATTTTTATATTTGAACAAAACGGAGAAATGAAACATTTAACTGTATTGATTTTTGTATTTATGGGTATTATATCAAATGCTCAAAATGATATAATTACAAAAGAGGAATTCAAAGAAATAAGGAAGTCTTTACCATCAGGAGTTGAGTATAGATACGACCCTATGGATGGGAAAATTTGGGTTAATCAAAAAAAGGTGCTTGCTGGTAATGGTGGTAGTTACCAAAGTAGCTTAGAGTGTTATTATCAAATATTCAAATTAGAAGGAAAGTTACATTTAGGAAAACCAAGAATTGTAATTAAATATGTTAGTTCAAACTGGATGTTTATGGATGAAATTATGTTTATGGATGGTAAGCTAAAAGACTTGAATAATGGAATAGGGGATAAGTTGATTATTGAATTTGATAAAAATGATGTTGATAGAAAAGCTCATGGAGGTTCAATTAGTGAAACGATAGACAAAATATTAAGCTCATCTGAGATTGAGTATTTTGAAAGTATTATTAAAAAAGATAATTTATGCAGAATTAAGTTTAGTGGAGAAGGGAAGTATAGTATTCACGTTTTTATGTCTAAAGAAAAAGAACCAATAAAAATTTTCTTTGATAACTATAATGCGGCCAAAGAGAAAATTAAATAGATAGTCAGCAATTAAATACCGTACACCATTAACCTTTCCAAGGTGTGAACAGGTATTTTTTCTCCTTCTTCTATTAATCGTTTTAGTTTTGAATATCTTTTAGTTGGTTTTCCGGCATACGTTTTTTTAAAGTACTTTTTATTTATCAATTCATAGTATTTATCATAGTTATTGTCTAAGCTTAAAGCAGCTCCATAAAGCTTTTCCATTTGCCTCCATTTCTTTGATTGCGTTTGTGTTTCGTACATACATCCGCTAAATGCCTCACGGTGCAAAAAGTAACCGTCTATTGAATATAGTTTCCGACAACGCTTATTAGTTTTAGGACAAAGGAAATACCAAACAACTCCATTACCTAAGTTAGAAGGAACATAACTAAAGTTGACTTTATACTCTCTTGATTCATCACCGTATTTGTATTTTAATACAATAAAAGGAGTTTTACCTTTTGTGTAAACTAATATTGCTATACTACCTCTTTTTACATCATCCCTGCTCCAAGTAATAGTTCCTTCTTTGAGTTGATTTGGGTTTAAATAGCCCCATTCTTTTAGCTTAGTAATGCTTATTTGAAGTGCATTATTGTATAGTGTTGGAAATGTTGAGATTCTTGGCATAATATCTTTTTTATGTAAAAAAACAATTTAATTATAACCTAAATAATTAAGGAAGTTTCTCTTTTAGTTATTAAACATTAATTCTATGGGTAATGGATTTTAAGTATATTTAAAGATGATATTAATTACCTAAATCTTAAGCTGTAATTCGTTACCCTTTTTTATTATCAATTCAGTCATTTTATCTTTAGTGTCGAATCCAATTGTTTTATTTAGCATATCTAACTTATCGAAATGATATTTAAAGCATTTGTTTGATTTGTTACGTCTTAATTCGTCCCAATAAGTAGCGGTCTGATATTTGACATAACTATTATTCATTTCTTCATTAATATCATACAGTATAACTCTTTGCCATTGTTTGATTAATTCATCATAAAATGGCTTTTTATCTGCATCAATAAAGTCTTGTAATGTTATTATTCCCATTAGCCTGTATTTACTCCAATTAATTTGCTTTATTTCAATTCTAAACAACTCATAGGGAAGCTTAAAGTGTTTTGCTTTGTTGTATGTCTTCAATATTTTAGTTGAGTGCTTAAACTGACAGTATTTACCATCTTTGGGACAGTCAATTGCATTTGTTTTATTTATGGAATTATGCTGAACTTCTCTATCTAAAATATAGTTTGAAGGCATAGGCGGTATAAGATTAAAACCCCATTCTAAGTGAATTAAATATAGATTGTGAGGTCTAATGCCTAAATCTGAATAAAGCGCGTTTAAAGCCATTTTAAATGAGGTTAGATTAAAATCATTATAATTATGTTCTCCATTGTTATAAAATGTATGTAAACTACCTGAAAACTCAATTCTGTTATTATTTTCAAAAATCTTAATAGAAAGGTTTTTGTGTTTATAGATTGTTTTTGTGAGTTCGTCTCCATCATAAACGCTTTTTGGGTCTTTCAATAAAGGATTCTTATAAAAGAAATTAGGTGTTAGTCCTACAACTTTTGCTTTTATAAAATCAATAGGAATGTACCTTATTGATAGTTCTCTCATATCTCAATCAATTAAAATAAATCTAACTGATTTTTCTTAGGAGCATTTTCAGGATTTGTAGTTAAGTATGAAGCCCTAAATCCAGTTTGTTTGCATAGCTTCTTTTCAACCTCCCACAATAACCCCATCTTTTCTAATTTTCGCTTGTATCTTGTAATGTTTTTTTGTGGTATTTCTGTTGCAGCCGAAACCATTGAAGCTGTTGCAATATTTTCTTGTAAATACTCGAAAACTGCTTTTATCTGACATTTAAAATGAATATCTTTGTCTTGTCTTTTATGTGAGGAGGTGTTTAAATGAGTTTTCATTTTTTGCCTCCTTTTTCTTTTAGATAAAGTTCAGCAGTTTGCTCAATTTCTTGATTAGACTTTTTACGTCCCTCTTTGAGATACTCCATTAATTCGGTGCTACTGAAATACAAACGCTTTGAGCGTTTCATAAAAGGCAGCTCGTTGCGTGAACACTTCGAGTAAATAGTTGGGACGGTTAAACCTAAAAACTCTGCTGCACCTTGTACGGTTAAGAGTTGTTCAGGCTGTTCGGTGGGTTCAACCTTTGTAGGTTGTTTAAGGTCAAGTATTAAGTTTTCAATACTGCTTAACCTTGCTTCAATTACTTCAAATGGATTATTCATTTTACTACATTTTTAAATTATCAATGCAGCAAATGAACAGGGCAAAAAATACCCCTATCAATACCTAAATAGGCTTAGGGGGTGAATAGGGGTTTAGTTTTTTAGATACTTTCTTTTTCAGCTTCACTTTGCCTTGTTAGGTGGCTTTTATAGGGCAACCAATCCACAATACAAATCCTTTCTTTTTTGGTAGGTTCGCCTTTGTCTTTTGTTAGAATATCGTGAACGGTTGAGGTGTTAAATTCTCTTACCTCTTTTTTGTTGCCTTTTTGGTACTGGTAAGTAAAGGTTGAACAAATCCAGTGCTTTGTTTCTTTCGGTTTGCTTAATAAAAAACCGTTATACTTTAACCTTTTGAAAACCTCAACAAATTTATTTTGATTATGTGGAAATAACAGAAATTCTTGAAGCTGTTCACCTTGCAAAGCTTTTTTTAGTTCGGCTTCTTTGCCTTGAAAATATCCTTTTAGCTCATTATGTAGGCTTTCAATTATTTCGGTACTGCTAAATGAAATTAACGCTTTATTCAATTCAGGTTTTCGCTTTTCGGTTTGTTGAGGTGGTAAGGTTTTTTCAATTTTCTTAATCTCTAAATCAATAGCAGGAAACAGTCTTTTAGTACAATACTCTACTGTTTCATCATTATACATTTTACCTGTACTATACAAATCGGTTTCAATTTGTAACCTAATTTCATTCCAATGATTAATTTTATTTTCTTTTGATAATTCAGAGTTTTCTAATAAGTGTTTTTTCATCCCCTCAAACAAAGGCAGGTAATGATTCTCAACAACTGGCATATTTCTAAACGTAGCCCCACTTTTTGAAATAGAAATATCTTTAATAACAACTTTTTTACTTCCCTTTTGAAGTTGTTTGGCAGCTTCCTCAATACTATTAACTTGTATTGCTTTAGTTTCAAACGCTTCATATTCGTTTTGTTCGCTGTCTTTGAAGTAATCAAATAGGCTTTTGGTTATTTCGTCCAGTTCGTTAAAGAAAAACTCTAAGGATAAAAATGTTTTGTGTGTTTGGTTTCTGTATTCAAGGTATTGTCTTTTATGTTTGAATATTTCTGATATATCCTCATTGCTGAAACTTTTTTTAATCTGCTGTATTTCGGCTTCAATTCCATTAAAGCTGTAATTCGGTTCGTTATCAAAGATGCAAACATTCAACTCCTTTGCTTTTGCTTTTATTAAGTTGGCAGTATTGTCCTGCAATACCTTAAATTTGGTTTCAAGTTCTGTCTGTATTTTGTCGTGTTGTTGTTTGTCTTTGTAGTTCTGTTGAGGTTTTAACTTATTACGTTCTTTATGAAGTTTCTCCAAATCTTCAATTAAACCATCGTATTGGTTGAACTTTTCAATATTTGAATGAAGGTACTCTATAAATTGGAAGAGGTTCTTTACTTTTAATCTTAATTCGCCTTTCCAGTATTCAAGTTGTTCAGTAAGATAGGGGCGTAAACTTTCAACCGCTTCTTGCTCTATTTCGGTTGGGTATTTATATTCATACAATACGCTATTGAGTAGAGTTATCTGTTCCTTTATTTTTTTTTCTCTGTATTTACCGCTATGACTATTTATTTCGGCTTTCCAAGTCGTAAAGTGTTTAGGAAAGCTTTGAATAATATTTGCCGTTATGAAAGGTGGAGTGTTTTGTATTCGCTCTTTTAAACTGTTTACCAATAAAGGGTAATGTCTTTCAGCTAATTCAGGGTTGTTACATAACCATTCAATCCATTTATCAATATTTTCACGTTTAATACACTCCTTTTCTCTTTGATAGTCTTTGTAAATATCCGCCTGTTGTTCAGGGTTGGAATTGTAATATTCAAATAGTTCATCTTGTTTAAGCCATTTTTTAAAATCTTTATCCATTGTCTTTTATGCTTTAAGTGGTTACATATCAAGTTTAATTTTATTGGCTGCTGTTCGTTTGGCTTCGTCCACTATTTTGGCGTAAACCTGCGTTGTTTTCAGGTCTTTATGTCCTAACATCTTTGAAACGGTGTAAATATCTGTACCGTTAAACAGTTGCAAGGTGGCAAACGTATGTCTGAAACAATGAAAGGTAATGTCTTTTGTTATTCCTGCTGCTCCAATCCATTGAAATAAGTGTTTATTGTGGTAAGCTGAATATTTAAGCCCTTCAAATACTGCTTTATCTTGTGGCATATCCTTTGGGTTTTCTGCACCTTCTGTAAAGTTGTACGCCTGTTCTGAAATAGGTAATACCTCAACGCCTTTCGTTTTCTTTTGATTAAAATTTAAAAAATATCCTTGTTCTTTTATGTACTCAAGTTCTCCCCAAGTCATTTTTTGGATGTCTGAAAACCTCAACCCTGTTAGTGCAGAAAATAAAGCTGCTCGTTTTAACAGAGTATCATTACAAGGAGTTTTAACAAGTTTATTGAGTTCATCAATAGTTAAGTATTCTCGTCTTGTTTCCGCTGCTTTAATTGGTTTTACTTTAGCGTTTAAATCGTATTGCAAAATGCCGTCTTTGTAGGCTTGTTTCATAGCAGCTTTAACCTTATTGAAATATGAAACTGCTGAATTTTGTGAAAGGGTAGTTTTATTACTCCTATTGCTTTTAGTGGTTAGTAGGTATTCTTTGAAGTCCTCTAAAAACTTTTCGTTGAGGTTGGCAAACTTTAAAGTACTATTTGTAAAGGTGTCAAGGTAATTAAGTGCTGAAAGCCAGTTATCGTGATTGCTTGACTTTCTTTTATTAGCTAATTTAGTGAAGTATTCAATAAAACATTGTTCGCCTAATTCCTTTAACTTTAGTTGTTCCTTTTCATACTGACTGTAAATTTCAGGCTTATTTAAAAAGTTTTCACGCTTTTGACGTATGCTATTAGCTATTTTTAAAGTATCAGTATTATGTAGCTTGTTAATTGGTGTTTTTGGCTTTTCAAATGTGTATAAACCTAAAAACTCCCTGCGTGTGGGTTCGCCTGTTTCAGGGTGGGGGATAGGTGGATAAAAGTCAAGATATAAGCTTTTACGCCCCTTGCTAATTTTCTTTTCTCTTAAACTTACTTTAATTGTCATTGTCTTTTATGGTTGAATTAGTTAATTTACTATGTCAGTAATTCATCAATTATCTTCTTTGGTATGTATGCGAATTTTCCTTTTCTCAATTTAGGTATATTGTTTCGTTTAACAACTTCATGTAAAGCTTTTTCAGAAATGTCATATTTACTTTGTGTTTCGGTTAATGTATAGCAATCTTCAAGTTTGTAGCTTTTTTGTTTAGTTCCATTTACTGGATTATTATTGTTTGTATTGAATAACACATCAATTTCAGAACGCTTAACCCTTGTCATTCTTTGACCTAAGTTTACTGCTTTTAACGTTCCAGTTTCAATGTAGTGATATACAGAACGAATAGAGCAATTTAATAATTCTGCTACTTCACGAACAGTTAAAAACTCTTTTGCCTTTAATTGCTCAATAGGTTGATTTTTGATTTTGGTAGTTTCATTATTTGACTGCTTAATCTTATTGTTTCTTATACGCTCTTTGTATGCTTTTTTACTGCACTTACTGGAGCAATACTTAGTTACTGTTGTTCGTGCTGTAAATTCTTTCTTACAAAACAGACAAATTCGTTGTACCTCAATTTTACTACTCATTAAATAGCTTTAAATGTCTTTAAGTTAATTTAAGTGCAATTAAGTGCAAAATAAAAAGGGCTTAACCCTTATTTTTGTACCTCAACTGCATTAAGGTACAACAAAGGTACAAATTTGTACCTAATAAACGCATAATATCACAAAGTAAATAATTAATTAAAATGCTTTATGAACCATTATAATATTGAATTCATAAAGGTTTTTAATATGTTTCTTGTTTGTTTGTTTTGTGGTGGTTACTTTCCGATACAAAATTTCGAAAATATATTCTCTAATAGATCATCTGTAGAAATCTCTCCCGTTATTAAACCTAAAAAGTGAAGTGATTGGCGGATGTCCATTGCAATTAAGTCACTACTGGTTTCATTTTTTATTCCTTCAATAGCTCTAGATAATGCTTCCTGAGTATGCTGTAAAGCTTCAAAGTGGCGAACATTTGAAATGGTTAAATTACCTATTTGTTGAGTAGAGTTCTTTATTGGCTCAAGAAGTAAATGTTTTAACTCCTCTATATTTTCATTCTTCTTTGCTGAAATAAAAACTACTCTAGGTATATGATTTAGTTTGTTTTTATCAAACTCCACTTCATCACATTTATTAATAGCAACAATGATGTTTTTGTCTTTATAATGGGGCACTTTAAGTTGTAATTCACTTAGTTCTTTATCTATACTTTCTGCAGTAGAGTTTGTAGCATCAATCATTAATATAATAGCTTGTGCTGAATTAGTTTTCTCGTATGTTTTTTCAATTCCTTTACTTTCAATACTGTCGGTGGTTTCTCTTATGCCTGCAGTATCAATAAATCGAAATAAAATTCCATCAATTACAAATGTATCTTCAATGGCATCTCTCGTTGTTCCGGCAATATCTGACACAATGGCTCTTTCTTCATTTAACAATACATTCAGTAAAGTGGATTTTCCTGCATTTGGTTTTCCGATAATAGCTACGGGAACACCTTTTTTGATGGCATTTCCAAATGAAAATGAGGAAATCAAATGTAAAATTACTACTTGAATTTTTTCGATAAGCTTAATTAGTTCATCTCTATTGGCAAATTCTACATCTTCTTCACTAAAATCTAATTCTAATTCTATTAAAGAAGCGAAATTGATGAGTTGTTCCCTCAATTTTTTTATCTCGTTTGAAAAATCACCTTTCAATTTATTAATGGCTATTTCATGGCTTGATTTTGATTCACTGGCAATTAAATCTGCTACGGCTTCAGCTTGTGATAAATCTAGTTTACCGTTTAAAAAAGCTCTTAGTGTAAACTCACCCGGGTTAGCCAGTCTTGCACCTTTTTTAATAAGCAGGTTTAAAATTTCTTTTTGAATAAATTCAGAACCATGGCAAGAAATTTCTGCAGTGTCTTCACCTGTGTAAGACTTCGGAGCTTTAAAAACAGAAATTAAAACTTCATCAATTACTTTTTTATCATCCTTTATTTCGCCAAAGTGAATGGTGTAAGGTTTAACTTCAGAAAGTTGTTTCGAAAATATTTGGTCAATAATTTTATAGGTATCTTTTCCCGAAATTCTTATTACTGCAATTGCACCTATGCCACTTCCGGTAGCCGGAGCGCAAATTGTTTCAGAAGAATTGTTTATACTTGGCATAGTTTATGTTAAGAGACTGTTAAATTTTTTAGAAAAACCAAAAATATGAAAACTACACTTACCATTTTATCTGTTACCGCATTATTAATTTTTTCAGCTTGTACTTCTAACCTAAGAATATCTGTTTTACGACCTGCTTCAGTTGATATTCCCAAGGATGTAAAAAAGATGGTTATTTTGAATAATACCTTACTATCAAATAAAGATAAGCTTACTGTCTTGGAAGGAGTATTATCTGGAGAACAACTTTACGGAGATAAAAATGCTTCACAAGCATGTGTTCAGTCTTTTGCAAGAACAATAAATGCTAGTAACATGTTTAAAGCTGTTCAGAGAGGAGAAAAACCTCTTTTAGGTGAAGACAGAAGTGTAAATTGGGAGTTAGTTCAAGAAATTTGTGATAAAGAGGAGTCTCAGTTATTGGTATCTCTTGATTTTTTTGATACCAATTCAGGTTTGGGTTCTACAGTTTTAACCGGAACAAACAGAGTTTCTGGTACAGCTCACTTTTCTATTTATTATCCTGCTGAAAAGTTTATTATAACCGACTATGTTGTAACTGATACAAGGGCAACAGGAGCGGGCTCAGGAAGTCTAAATCCTTTAGATATGGTAAATGATGCCCTAATTAAAAGTCAACTATTAAAAGATGTAGGTGATGCGGTAGGAATTAAAGCTGGAAATGAATTGGTTCCAACATGGATATGGGTAGGAAGGATGTATTACACAGGTGGAGGAAGAGACCTTAGAAATACTAAACGATTAATAGCTAACGGCAATTGGGATTTGGCTGAACAAAAACTAGATTATCTTATTATTTCGGGAAAAAGAAAACATGTTAGAAAGGCGCATTATAATATGGCATTAGTAAAAGAAGGACAAGGAGATTTAGAAGCCGCTTTACAACATGCCGAAACAGCAGCAGTGCAATATAACGATAGAAATGCCCCCAGATATGTTACAGTACTCAGAAACAGAATGGCTCAGGAAGAAAGACTTCAATACCAACTTAAGAAAGAAGGAGAGGAGTAATTTTATTATTGCATTAGCGTTACATTTGCGCTAGTGTATTCTAAATTAATTCATAATATAGTATTAGTCGCAACACTTTGTGTTAGCGACTTTCTTTTTTCACAATCAGTAAGTGGTACTGTAATGGATGAAAATAATCAACCCATTGCGTTTGCTAATGTTTATGTTAAATATACAACTCAAGGAACTTATACAGATGAAGCAGGAAAGTACTTTCTTCGGTTAGAGCCGGGCTCTCATAACTTAGTGTTTTCAGTAATCGGCTATACTCAAAAGGAAATTACTGTTGTAGTACGAGATAAGTCCGAAGTAATCAAAAATATATGGCTTCAGCCAAGTTCTATTGATTTAGACGAAATGGTGGTTAGCGCCAAGCGAAAAGACCCTGCTTACGATATTATTAAAAATGTAATTGAGAATAAGGATAAATATTTGAATCAGTTTGAAACTTGTAGGTATAATGTTTACCTGCGTGCTACAGACAGGGCAGACTTAACAGATAAAGAACTTTTGAGACTAAAAGAAAAAGAAGAAAAGCGGCTCGAAAAACAAAAGGATAATATATCTCTTCATCCTGATTCACAATCTGTAAATAATATATTAGATACTGTTCCTAAAATGAACATGGTTGAAGCCTTTATCACTGTGAACTATCAGGCGCCTAATAATATAAAAGAAATTACAACTTCATTTAAAAAGTTGGGAAGTAAATTCGGTTTATACTATACATCAACTACTGACGGAGACTTCAATTTTTATGAAAATCTTATTACTGTTCCTAAATTGGGAGAAACGCCTTTTATTTCACCGCTCAGCCGAACGGCCTTTTTAACCTATAAATATAGTTTGGAAGAAACCCTTAAAAAGCCGGATGGCTCATTGATTTTTAAAATTAAAGTTTGGCCATGGAAGTCAGGTAATGCATCATTCAAAGGTTATTTGTTTATTGAAGATAATACTTGGGCTATTACTCAGTTAGAACTTACCTTAGAAAAAGGAAACCTAACAATTTTTGATGAATTTACGGTCCGCCAAGAATATCAGTTATTACAAGATTCTATTAGAGTTTTAAAGAAGCAGGACTTCTATTATTACTCTAAATCCGGTAAAACTGAATTTAATGGGGCAACTCAAGTCATTTATTCCGATTATCAATTTGGTGTAGAGTTTCCGAAACGGTTTTTTAATAATGAATTAGGGGTAGTAGAAGATAATGCCGAAAAAAGAGATTCAGCCTACTGGAATAAAGAAAGACCTATTCCACTTACGGTTGAAGAACAAAAATACGTTGCTTATAAAGACAGTATATATGAACTTTTTAACTCTAAAGAGTATTTAGATTCGTTAGATAAAGAGTTTAATAGAATCACACTCGGAAAAGTGTTTTGGCATGGACAAGGCTATAGAAATCGATTTAAGAAAGAAGAATGGTGGTTCGGTTCGGTGTGGGATTATGTTGAACTTTTTCAAGTTGGCGGTTTAAGAGCCGGACCTTATGCCGTTTACTTTAAAAAGTGGGAGTCGGAGCGGTGGCTCCTACTTGACGGTGGTTCTAATTTTGGCTTTAGAAATGAAGATATTAAAGGTGATTTAAGCCTTCGGTTTAGATACGATCCTTTTAAAAGTGGTGAAATAATACTGTTTGGCTCTCACGATTTTGAACTGATAAACCCTTATGATGCTTTTGTTAATTTAGTGCGAAGAGATAACTATATTGTCAAAACTCAATTTGGTATTGGTCATAAAATAGAACTGTTTAACGGTTTTTTCTTGACTACTACTTTAAAACAATCAGACCGACAGCCCATTACCGATTACCAATTCGGAACGTTGATGGATAATTTTATTGATAATAATGTTCCCACAGACTTTACGCCTTTTCAGAGTTTTATAGGAAATGCTACCATATCCTACACTTTTGGACAAAAGTATATCAGAGAACCTAAACGAAAAGTGATTTTAGGTAGTAAATTTCCAACCGTTAGCTTTATCTATGAAAAAGGATTTTTAGATGCATTTTCAAGCGATATAAATTACGATTACATTCAATTTAATATAGAACAACAAATTAAAGTAGGAACTATGGGTTCTTCCAATTATCGTTTTTCTTCAGGCAAATTCACAAATACTAAAGACTTAAGTTTTATAGACTACAAATATCATAGGAGAGGAGACCCTTTTTTATACTCAAACCCATTATATACCTTTCAGTTAATAAAACAAACCTTTCCATCCTTTAATTGGTTTTATGAATTTCATTATATCCATCATTTTAATGGTGCGCTTATCAATTTTATTCCATTATTAAAGAAAAGCAGAATACAAGCAGTTGCGGGTGGCGGAATACTTTATGTTACAGATAATGATTACCAGTATGGAGAATTGTTTGTTGGTTTAGAACGAGCCTTTAAAATAGCCAGAAGACGATTTAGGTTTGGAGTTTACGGAGTTGGCGCTCAGTATAGTAATGCTAAGCCTGATACAGGTATTAAGTTTTCGTTAGAAATGTTTAACAATAGAGAAAATAAGTGGAGATTCTAAATTGTATTAAGCAATTTGTTCTGTCGAAAAAAATCCTTTGCTAAACTCTCAATAAATTTTACTTTTGGAGACAAGAATAGTTAAATCCATTTTATACAAGGAATATGAGCGTATTAGTAAACAAAGATTCAAAGATTATCGTTCAAGGTTTTACCGGTGGTGAAGGTACATTTCATGCCGGTCAAATGATTGAATATGGAACCAATGTGGTTGGTGGGGTTACACCCGGAAAAGGTGGACAAAAGCATTTAGATAAACCGGTGTTTGATACTGTTGAACAAGCCGTTCAATCTACAGGTGCTGATGTTTCTATCATATTTGTTCCGCCTGCTTTTGCAGCAGATGCAGTTATGGAAGCGGCAGCAGCTGGAATTAAAGTAATAGTTTGTATTACAGAAGGTATTCCTACCAAAGATATGATTACTGTTAAAGAATATTTAAAAGACAAAGAATGCAGACTAGTCGGACCTAACTGTCCCGGAGTAATTACTCCTGAGGAAGCAAAAGTTGGCATTATGCCTGGTTTTGTATTCAAAAAAGGGAAAATAGGAATTGTGTCAAAATCAGGAACCTTGACTTATGAAGCTGCTGACCAAGTGGTAAAAGCGGGATTAGGAATTTCTACTGCAATTGGTATTGGTGGCGACCCAATTATTGGTACAACTACCAAAGAAGCTGTTGAAATGTTTATGAACGACCCTGAGACAGACGGAATTGTAATGATAGGAGAGATTGGCGGAAGCATGGAGGCAGATGCCGCTAAGTGGATTAAAGAAAACGGAACCAAGCCTGTTGTTGGGTTTATAGCAGGACAAACAGCGCCTCCGGGAAGAAGAATGGGACATGCTGGGGCCATTGTTGGTGGAGCAGATGATACTGCTGCCGCCAAAATGAAAATTATGGAAGAATGCGGAATTAAAGTAGTTAGTTCACCTGCTCAAATTGGTGCTGCAATAGCAGAGCTAATGAGTGTTAAAGCATAATTATGAGATTATTAGAAGGAAAAGTTGCTTTAATTACAGGCGCATCAAGAGGTATTGGTAAGGGCATTGCTGAGGTTTTTGCAAAAAATGGTTGCAATGTCGCTTTTACTTATGTTTCATCTGAAGCTAAAGCCAAAGAGGTTGAAGCAGAGTTAATGAGTCATGGTATTAAAGCAAAAGCTTACCAATCAGATGCGGGAAATTATGCTCAGGCAGAACAATTGATAGCTGATGTGGTAAAAGATTTTACCAGAATAGATGCGTTAATTAACAATGCAGGAATTACTAGAGATGGACTCTTAATGCGAATGTCTGAAGAAAATTGGGATGCAGTTATTGAAACCAATTTGAAGTCTGTTTTTAATATGACTAAAGCCTCTGTAAAAACCTTCTTGTCGCAGCGTTCAGGCTCCATTATCAATATGAGTAGTGTAGTAGGTGTGCAAGGAAATGCCGGGCAATCTAATTATGCTGCTTCTAAAGCAGGTATTATTGGTTTTTCTAAATCTATAGCACAAGAAATAGGTTCTCGTAACGTTAGATGCAATGTTATCGCTCCCGGATTTATAGCTACTGAAATGACAGCTGCTGTTGACCCTAAAGCTGTTGAACAATGGCTAAAGGATATTCCGATGGGTAGAGCAGGTTCTGTAGAAGATGTGGCTAATGCTTGTTTGTTTTTAGCATCAGACTTATCCAGCTACGTTTCCGGTCAGGTGTTGCCTGTTTGTGGTGCAATGATGACGTAAAGAAGTTTTGGATTTTGAATGAGAGGTTTGAATAAAAAGAACTTCTTGCTTTTATTCAACGTTCATAACTTAAAACTTCTAATTTCAAGTATATGTTATGTTTTAAGATAATCACTGAACTTCCTACTTGGTACATTTTGTTTTGTGTGCTGTTGGGAGCAGGTTTGTCTTATATTCTTTACCGAAAAGAATCCTGGCTCAATGAAAGCCCAAAATGGGTGAAATGGACGCTTACCGCCTTTCGATTTATTGTAATATCATTCATTTGCTTTTTGTTGCTTTCTCCACTTATAAAAACTTTAGTTAGAACGGTAGAAAAACCTATTATTGTTTTGGCGTTAGACGAGTCTGAGTCGTTGAGGTTTGTGCATGATTCTACTTTTTTAAACCAAACTTTAAAAAAGCAATTTGAAGATTTAGCTGATGAGCTTTCCGAAACCTATGAAGTGGTTCAGTATTCATTTGGGGAAAAACTTTCTAGCCAAATGGATTTTCAGTTCAGGCAAAAAATTACCGATTATTCTATTCTGTTTGATGAAATACAAAACCGATATGTCAACAGAAACATCGGTGCTATTATTTTAGCGACTGACGGTATCTATAATAAAGGCAGTAATCCTGTTTATTCCATTAAAGAAAATATGCCCATTTATACTGTGGCTTTGGGCGATACTACTCAAAAAAGAGATTTGATTCTTCAACAAGTTTCTAATAATAAAATCACCTATTTAGGAAATAAATTTCCGGTTAGAATTGGTGTAAAGGCTCATGGTGTGAGTAATGAGTCATCAAACGTTATTATAAAACGAAACGACAAAGAATTGTTTAGACAAGCGGTTCAGTTTTCCCCTAATAAAAGTTATTATGAAATAGATGCCATTATTGAGGCAAAAGAAGTGGGACTTCAGACGCTAAAAGTATATGTAGAGCCTATTAAGGGCGAATTAACCGAAAAAAATAACTACCAAATTGCGTCTATAGATGTGTTGGATGGGAGGCAAAAAATATTGTTGTTGGCTAATTCTCCTCATCCTGACATAGCAGCCCTAAAAAGAGCGATTGAAACCAATGAAAACTATGAGGTAATTTCAAAATTGGCTGCTGATTTTAACGAAAAGTTAAATGATTATAATTTGGTGATTTTACACCAATTACCTTCTATGAGCAATTCAATCACAACTACTTTACAACAAATTGAACAGCTGAAAATACCTGTGCTATATGTATTGGGAAATCAATCGGATGTGCGTAAGTTTTCTCAGGTGAATAAATTTTTAAATATTAACGGAAGTCAAAGCAGAACCAATGATGCAATAGCTTCATTTAATAAAGATTTTCCTTTGTTTTCTATTTCAGAAGAATATGTATCCGTATTTAAAAAGTTTCCTCCCTTGCAAACTCCTTTCGGAAATTATAACTCAACCGTTACCGAATATCCTTTGTTTAAACAGCAAATAGGAATTGTGAGTACAAAACTTCCCTTGATTTCGTTTTATGTAGAAGGAGAAACCAAAGCGGGAGTGATTGCCGGTGATGGCATTTGGAGATGGTCGTTAGAGAATTATCGCCAAAAGCAAAATCATTTAGCCTTTAACGAAATAATTGGAAAAACAGTTCAGTATCTTTCTGTAAAAGCAGATAAATCAAGGTTTAAGGTGGAGGTAGATAATCAGTTTTTTGAAAACGACATCATTCAGTTTGAAGCAGAATTATATAACGAAAGCTATGAGCTGACCAATGAGCCTGAAGTAAAACTGGTAATTAAAAATAAAGATGGAAAAGCGTTTAACTACAGCTTTGGAAAAACCAGTAATGCTTATGTGCTAAACATTGGAACCTTGCCTGTGGGAGAATACACTTATTTTGCTAAAACCAGTTTCTCGGGTAAAGATTATACTGATAAAGGAGAATTTATTGTAAAAGAAATTCAATTGGAAGAAATAAACTTACAGGCCAACCATACCTTACTGCAAAACCTTGCGGAGAAAACCAATGGTGGTGTGGTTTACCCCAAAGACATCAATACATTAGGAGCAAGTATTAGTGAGAACAATGAAATTACCAGTATTTCTTTTTCAGAAGAAAAGCTGTTTGATCTTATTAACCTAAAATGGATTTTCTTTTTGTTGCTAATTGCTCTTTCTGCTGAGTGGTTGCTAAGAAAGAGGTATGGGAGTTATTAGTTAACGTAAACTAAACCTTATTGGCAACACTAATTCAAATTTTATTGGTATTCCTCTATAAATTGCAGGCTTCCATGTTGGCATTTGTTTTAACAACCTCAACACTTCTTCACTTAACATTTCATCGGGACTCTCAATAATATCTATATCTGAAATTGAACCATCCGTTTCAACAATAAAACTAACGTAAACAGTTCCTTGAATACCTTTTTCTTTCATTAAAGGAGGATATCTAATATTTTTTGCTAGAAAATTATAAAACTCATTTTTTTCAGTTCCCATTTTAGGAAAAGTATCAACGTGAGAGTATATCCTTTCATTATTTTCATCAGTATAAGCAAGTTTAATGGAGTCCTTATTATTTCTGTACATTATAAATTTATAATCACTGAATTTTGATTTACGATAATACATTGAATAACTATGTTCATCTTTTTTACAAATCATAGAGTCCTGGTTGAAATATAATGTGTCTGATTTATAGCACTTTTCTTGAAGCAACTTTACTGCCTCTTCGTCTCCAAGACCTGACGCAGATTTCAAGTCTTCACAAAATCCAATAAAATTCTCTTGATTTATCCTTGCAATTGCTCTATTATAATAGGAATCTCTAATGGGATTCAAATTGATTGAAAGCGTTAGATATCGTTCGGCCAATTTGTAATTTTTCATTTTAATAAACTCAGCTCCTTGCTTGGATAGGCCTATTGATCTTGATATTGAGTAAGAATTATCAAACTCAAAAAAGCCTGAGTTAGAATCGAAATATATTTTATAGCTTATTTTTAAAGGTCTTTCAAATTCAGCAACTTTACTGAATTTTATTTGTGAAGGAAATTCAAAATTAAATACATTCTTTTCCATTTCTTTCTCTTCATTTTTTGGGATTTTAGTATTAACAATAAATTGCACTGTATCATAACCTTCCTTATGGAAGGAAATTAGATATTCATTTTGTAAATACAATTCTAAAGTATGAACCTTGCTTGGATTAGATGGTAACGCTTTTAATAACTGACTACTTAAATATATGTCAGTTTTTACTCCTAATAATGGTTTTAAATCATAATCAGATGTTATTGTAGTTAGAGTTAAAGTAACTTTTGAAATATTTTCTTCCGCATTTTGAGAAAAGGAAGTAGTGTTAATTATTAATGCAACTAAAAAAAATAATTTTTTCATTTTATTAATTGGGTCTAAACTTTTACTTCTCCGCATAAATAATTACAGAGCCGGCAATTTCTTTCATTACAGGTATTTTTTCTACGCCTTTTCCAATACCGTTAATAAACCCAATCAAAGGTTTTGGAGTGTAAGGATTCAAGAAATCGTAAGGAAATATTTTAATGTTTTTAAATCCGTGCTGTTTTAGTTTCTTTTTAAAACTCCATCTTACTATGGCTGTTTCATCAGGAGAATCGCCTAGCCAACGCTTGATAAACGGAACATTTTTTTGCACTAAAATTTGTGGGTTAATCATGTTGGGCTCTGCAAAAATCATTCTTCCTCCGGGCTTTAACACTCGGTGTATTTCATTCAATGATTTTTCCATATCCAAATGATGAAGAATTGAACTACCAAACACTCCGTCAAATTCTTCATTGCCAAAACTTAGGTTCATGGCATCTTCTATCTGAAAAGTAACTTCAGGCAATTTCTTTCTGCCTTGTACCAGCAATTCTTCAGAAATATCAGAGGCAATAATATTTGCTTTGGTTTGTTGGTACACTTTTTCTGTAAACAAACCTGTACCGCAACCAATCTCCAGCACTTTAGAGTTGCTGTCAAATTTTCCTAAATCAATAAAGTATTGTGCTCTTCTATTGGCTCTCACCTGCCCGGCAGGACTTCCCCAGCCCCAAACATCTTCAGCGTTTTCACTAATCTTTTTTCCGTGCTCTATTTCGTGCTTAAGTCGTTCTTGTTCGTCAACCATGCTTAATATTTTACTTCAAATAAAAATGCTGCTTCAGATGTTCCTATCTGGTGAACTTGTCTAAACGTTCCGGGTTTTACTTGCTCAATGTAATATAAATATCGTTGAACAGTGTTGATGGTATAACCATCCATTTTATTTGGGTTTCTTCGTAAGTTACCCATAATAACATGCGTTACGCCTGCATCTTTTAGTATTTGTAAAAGCTCTTCTCCTTTTAGAGGTTCATTATTTTCATCAGCAGGAATTCTGTAAATACCGTAAAACTCTCTACCACCACCGTAAATGGTTGACATGGTTGGTTTACGAGAAGCTATAAAAGCATCTTGCGGTAAGTTTTTGTCGGCCCACTCACTCATCATTAAAAAGTTTACCCAGTCCGGTCCGTAGCCGTAAAACTTATCGCCCTTCATGTTTTTTCTTAGTACAGGAATATTTTCTTTAGCTTTTGCAAAGGTGTCTCCACTAACGGCAAAAACAAATAGGATAGGAATAAGTAGTGTAATGATTTGAAAGCTTTTGAATTTTTTACGCTTAGTTAAAGCATACAAACCGTAAAACAAAACCATAATTAAGTAGGGAACTGTGAACAAAATTAGCCTGTCCTGATCCCAGCGGGTTTGAAGCACAATAAATACTGCGCTTAACATTCCTCCGGTAAATAAGGTGAGGAAAAACATGTAGTTATTGCTCTTGAAACTGAGAATTAAGAACAGAATTAATAAAAATGCTAAAAAGAAAGTTAAGCCTTCTACCGTAGTATTTGCTTGAGCATCACGCAAACCCATCATTTTGGCAAAATGTTTTGATAAGTAAAGGTGTGCGTTTTCGTAATACCTTTCCATGAAACCAAAGAAATCTTCTTTTCCTTTAGAATAATCGTAAGGGTCTTTGTATAAAAGCATTTCCCCTTGCTGACTTATTTGTGCATCGGTTTGTTCGGTAAATGCATCTTTGATAAGTTTATAAGGTAAGAAGCAGATGATTAATGCAATTACGAAAAATCCGGCACTTTTAAATCGTTTCTTTACTAAGAAATAAGCAGGAATAAGGACTACAATTCCGTAAGCAATATTTTTTGTAATGAGTAATAAAAGCACTGAAAAGCCTACTAAAATCCAGAGTTTATAATCTTTTTTGATATTAGAATCACTTTCTTTTGTTCGGTCAAGCATCTTCATAAAGAAGAAAAAGAAAATAGCTTGAATAAATAAGTAAAATGCTTCATTATAGGTTTGACTGGCGAAAAATAGGAGAGTGGCATTTATGCTAATACAAAAAAGAGAAAGGAATAAAACAGATGTTGGTATTCTGTTTTTAAAAGTAAAATAAGTCAACAGCACAAAACCGAAGTGCATGATAACGGAAAGCATTTTTAGAAAAACTACTCCCGCACCAAAACTACCTACAAAAATGGCTAAGAAAATAGGGTAGAGTGGCCCTTGATAAGATGGAAAAGTTCCATCTTTGATGAAGCGATGTGCTCTAACAATGTATGAAGAATCATCACCACCGGTGGAAACCTTTACATCAAAAAGTAATAGTGAGAAAAAAGCAGTTAGCAACAAGATAACACCTAAATACAGCTTTGAATTTTTATCAAAATGTCTGTCTAGTTTATCTAAAAAATCGGTTGAAACGGTGTCTTTTTTACTCATGTAAATAGCTTGGAAGTGCTAAGATATGAATTATGTTTAATGTAAGATGGATGAGGGAAATATCTTATTGGTTAAAAAATGTTTTCCCTTCTTTTGCCATTTTTCTCAGGAGTGGACTGCATCTGTAACGGTCTTCCAAATATTCATTATGTAATCTGTCTAGTGTATCCACACAATGCTGAATTCCCTTTTCGTCAGCCCATTGCAGTAAACCTTTAGGGTAGTTTACGCCTTTAGTCATGGCTAAGTCAATATCTTCTTTAGTAGCAATATTTAAGTAAAGAGCATCAGCTGCTTCATTAATCAGCATTACCAATATTCTCCAAAGTATATCATTGCCCAGTTTTTCATCTTTATTGGGTTGAGGCATTTCCACTCCTTCAGCATAATTGTAATACCCTCTACCTGATTTTCTGCCCAACCAACCGGCTTCTGAATGACGCTTTTGAGTAAAAGATGGTTTATATCTTTGGTCGTAATAAAATGCGGCAAATACGCTTTCAGTTACGGCATAGTTTACATCATTTCCAATAAAATCCATTAATTCAAAAGGTCCCATTTTAAATCCGCCTAATTCTTTCATTGCCCAATCTATGGTGGCAAAGTCTGCAAAGCCTTCTTCATAAATTCTCAGCGCTTCGCCATAAAACGGTCTGGCTACTCTGTTTACGATAAAACCGGGAGTGTCTTTAGTAACAACCGTTACTTTTTTCCAACTGTCAATTACTGCTTTTGCTTTTTGCAAAACTTCTTTACTGGTTTGAATGGCAGGAACAATCTCCACCAATGGCATAAGCGGAGCCGGATTAAAGAAATGTATTCCCAAAACTCTTTCGGAGTTTTTGCATGCAGCTGCTATAGAAGCCACAGATAGGGAAGAAGTGTTTGTGGCCAAAATAGTTTCAGGCTTAACTAATGCTTCTAAATCCGAAAATATTTTCTTTTTTAAATCTAATTTTTCGATAACTGCCTCAATTACTAAATCGCAATTTTTGCAATCTTCCAGTTGATTGGAATAAGTAATTCTGCCAATAATTTCAGCTTTTTGTTCTTCAGTATATTTTCCTTTTTCAACCAGTCGGTTAAAAATTTTATCATGTGATTTTTTCGCCTTTTCGATAGCTTCAGGAAATGCATCAAATAAAACCGTTTGGTGACCAAATGTTGCCGCTACTTGTGCAATGCCTGCACCCATTGTTCCTGCTCCTATAACTCCAATATTCATAGTTAATTACTTTTTAAAACAAAACCTAAATTAGCTCCTATACCTTGACCGATATTTCTACCGGTAACAACATAAGAAGTCCCAATATAAAAGCCTAATCGTTGAAATAAAGGTGTGTAATAAGTTGCACCTACTTTATGATAATCTACTCCCAGTTCTCTAAAAGTTGATGGAGCCGGAGTTCCTCTGTAATCTAAACCTCCATCACTCATTTGAAAATCGTACCATATATCAAAGTAATGTTTTGCTGTTGCTTTCCCAATTTTTAAAGCACTGTTAATTGCATCAGGAACAGGTTGGTGTTTGTGGTTGTAGGCTGCTTGAAGTGTTCCAAACCATCCGTTATTTGCAAAATAATGGATGACAGGTCGTATATCAAGTACTGTGGCCCTTTGACCAATGGCATTTAATCCCTCAGTTTGATAATTAGCTAAATTGGTTGAAATTCCACTTGCCAAACTAATGGAAAGTTTTCCCTTGTCTAATTCTTTTTCGTAAGCCTTAAACTTTAAATAAGCACTACCGTCTTGCACAGATTTTACTGTATTAATAGCAACATAAGGAGCAGCCAGATAAAAGTCAAGTCTGTCAAACAAACCGGCTGCAATAAATAGGTTGGCGTTATATATAGTTCTTGATAAGTCTATTTTATCTTTTCCGGCAAAAAATTTATCCGCAAATTCTACACCGACTCCGGCAACTATTTCAATATTTCCTTTTCCTTTATAAAAGCCGTCCACTCTTCCTTGGGAAAAAGCAAGTGAGCAGCTAAATAGTAATATTATGGTGATTAATTTTTTCAATTTAATAAAGTTAATAGGTCAATTCGTTAAAATGTTTCATGAAATTAATTGCTTCATTAGCTAATTATTACATTGTTTAATTAGTTTCCCTTGAATTCAGGTTTTCTTTTTTCAAGAAAAGCATTTACTCCTTCGTTGTAATCATGAGTTTTTCCTGCCGCAGTTTGTAGTTCGTCTTCTAATTTTAGTTGCTGTTCTAAAGTGTTATTATAACTTTCGTTAAGTGCTCTTTTGGTTAAGCCAATTCCTTTGGTAGGCATTTTACTTAATGTTTCTGCTATTTTAAAAGATTCATCTTTAAATGTATCATCACTAAATGATTTATATATCATGCCCATTTGTTCGGCATCTTTAGCAGATACTTTGTCTCCCAACATAGTTAAAGCAGAAGCTTTTTGTAATCCAATAATTCTAGGTAAGAAGTAAGTACCGCCACTATCAGGAATAAGACCAATTTTACTAAATGCCTGAATGAATGATGCTGATTCTGTAGCAACACAAATATCACAAGCCAAAGCAATGTTTGCTCCGGCACCTGCAGCAACACCATTTACAGCACCAACAATTGGCTTTTCAATTTTTCGTAGTCTTGAGATAATAGGGTTGTAGTGTTCTGAAACAATTTTAGTTAACTCCGGTCCATTAGGGTCAATGGCTTCGGCTAAATCTTGTCCTGCACAAAATGCTCTTCCTTCTCCTGTAATATAGATAGCTCTTATAGTGTCATCTTTTTCGCATTCATCTAGTCTTTGCTGAAATGCTAATGCCATTTCTCTGTTAAATGAATTAAAAACATTAGGGCGGTTTAAAGTGATTTTTGC
>CALALS010000011.1 GCA_937925525.1 uncultured Flavobacteriales bacterium
GACAAAAATTTATCCCGTCAGCAATTGATAAAGTAAAAAAACTAAAAAAACTAATTTCAGAAAAAGGTTCTAACACCCTTATTGAAGTAGATGGCGGAGTAAATCTTGAAACAGGAAAACAATTGGTAGAAGCTGGCGCTGCTGTACTTGTTGCAGGAAGCTTTGTGTTTAATTCGGAAAACCCTGCAACTACTATTTCAAATCTGAAGTCTCTGTAATCATTTATATAACTTACTATTTCTATGAAAACAAAAATCCTATTATTTGCTTTACTATTAAGCAATTTTATTCTTAAATCTCAATCACCCCCTTTTGGAACCCAAATTATTTATGGTGAAGAGGTTGACTCTAAAAAATCTGTTGTAGAGGATTTTATTGGCGAAGATGACGATAACTACTACTTTTTTATGTACAAAAAAGGAAAGCCACATTTAGATAAGTACAATAAAAAACTTGAGTTAACTAAATCTACTGAGATTATTCTTAAAAGAGATGAATTTAACCTTATCATTGAAAAAACAGTATTTGCCGAAGGAAATATTGTTGTTTTTTATTCTCATTTTGATAAAAAAACAAACACCAAAACTCTCTACTATGAATTGTTTACTGCAAATACTATGCTTAGCAACGGAAAAGTCAACAATATTGGAGAAATCAACGATTTAAAGAGAAGCTCAAGAGCCAATTTTTCTATCAAATTATCGCCAGAAGAATCAAAAATATTGGTTTATATGGATTTGCCTTATGAAAAAGATGCTCCTGAAAGATATAGTTTTATGGTATTTGATAACCAAATGATAAAACAATGGGAAAAAGACGTAACTCTACCCTACCCTGACAAAAATTTCACCATAAGCGGGTACAAAGTAGATGAGGAAGGAAATGCCTATATCTATGGGAAATATTATGACGGTGAAAAAGGTGCAAAAGGAAAAGGATACCTCAAATATGAATATCATCTTTTAGCCTATAACGAAAAAGAAAATCGTGAAAATGATTATGTGGTAAAATTAGAAAGCAATATTATTACTGATTTTACTTTTAGACCCCAGGGAAAAGAGATAGTTTGTGCAGGCTTCTACTCTGAAGTTGGTTTAAATAAAGTAAAGGGTGTTTTTTATTTAAGATTAGATGAAGAATCTGGGTCCGTAATATCTTCTAACAAGAAAGAATTTACTATTGATTTCATAACGGAAGGAATGTCTGAAAGGCAAGAAAAGAAGACTAAGAAAAAAGCTGATAAAGGCAAAAATATTGAATTATATGAGTACGAGATTGATGAATTAATTTTAAGAGAAGACGGTGGCTGTGTTCTTTTAGCAGAACAATATTATGTGGTTGTGGTAACTAACACTTATACTAACGCAAACGGCACTACCACTACTACAACTACATACCACTATTACTATAATGATATTTTAGCGATAAATATTAATCCTGATGGGGAAATTGATTGGAATAAAAAGTTTATTAAAACTCAACATAGTACGAATGACGGAGGAAGATTTTCTAGTTACGTTTCGTTTGTTCAAGACGAATACATCTATGTTATTTATAATGAAAACTCCAAAAACAGAGAAATTTCCGACCCAAGACAGTACAGACAATATATTCCCTCTCAAAAATATACCGACATAGCCATTTCAAGAATTAACTCTGAAGGTTATATTGACAAAAAAATATTAGTTAAAGCAGAAGAAGCTGAGTGTATGATAAGACCAAAGCTTAGCGTTCAGATTAATGATAACGAACTAATATTGTTTTCAATGAAAAAGAAGACCTACCAATTCGTTAAAGTAGTGTTTAACTAATATATACCTAAACCACTAAACTAGACACCAACAAAATGGCTGCGGTAGTAGATGCTAAATTGTATAGAAGCAAGGTTTAATAGTATGAAAACACTTTTGCTTATTTTAATCTCCATCATAAGTATTACTGGATGCCAATTCAAGTCAATTGAAAAAAGAAATAAAATAATACTTAACACACCACCTCCTGGCACCACAAAACTCTCCGACAATTTATTCATAGACCAAAATGAAATTACAAATTTTAATTGGCTAGAATATATGTACTGGACAGAAAAGGTTTATGGAAAAAATTCGAAGGAATATTCATCAATTTTACCTGACACAAATGTTTGGAGTAAATTAAATAAGTCATTTTCTGTACTAGACACTTTATATTTTAGACATACCGCATATAAAGACTACCCAGTAGTAGGTCTTTCCTATGAACAAGTTCTAAATTTTACTAAATGGAGATCTGACAGAGTAATGGAGCTATTTCTGATTAAGAATAAAATCTTAACGTATAATGAAAACCAAGATAACGACTCATATTTTTCAATTGAAAAATATTTTACTGGAAATTATTGTGGAATAATTCCAGATTCAACATTATTAATCTATCCCGAATATAAATTACCTGACTCAGTAACATTCAACATGACTATTTCTTTTGCTGAATCATTGAATGAAAAAAACTACAAAAGTTGTAAAAAGAAAAGATGTATTGATTTTATAATTGATTCAAATTGCCTTGGAAATAACCATAATAATCCCCTTCAAACAAATGACCCATTATCAATTACATATTGTTATTGGTGTAAAAAAGATTTAATTACTCACCTAAAAGGAAACCTAAGAGAAATGACTAATATAAAGGGTAATTTTTTCGGTCTTAGTTTTAAAGATTCTTGCCAAACTAACTTTAATCTAATTACCGAAGACACAAGCCTAGTTAATTGTTATACAGGGTTTAGAAATTCATGTAGCTATAAAATCTGGCAACCTTAAAATCTAAACCTCAAAAATCCTGTACTTAAAGAAATGGTTGGGCCGTTATCGGCAAAAAAGCTAATGGCATCTCTAGAGGCAATACCAAATTCCCAAGTTCCGGTAGGCACTACAATTCCCAATCCCACCGGTAAGTTAAAGTCATAATTTCCGCCAAATGTCATTCCGGTAGAAAGTCTTAACCATTTGGTTGGCCAAACATCTCCACCAACTGCAAACAAAGCTTGCTCGTAATTTCCACTTAAATTATTAAAAGGGATAATGGCATCAATTCCTACTTCTACGCTTTTGTTTTCACCAAATGCAATACTTACACCGGTTCTTAAAACAGTTGGCAACGCCACTCTCTTAGAAGACTCTCCTTGCCAATCAAAAGCACTTTCACCAAAAGAGTTTAGTGCCTGCCCCATAACATTGTAACTCTCAACTCCATCTGAAGAAATATCATACACCGTATCATTTGGAGCAGAGTAAACATTACCATCCCATAACACCGAACCAATATCATTAACAGCTAAACCTAGCTTAATTCTATCTTTAATAATTACACTCACACCCAAGTCAAAACCAAATCCGCTTCCTACATTTTTAGGTAAAAAACTATTGGTATCAGGAGCCAAAGCAGATGGGTTATCAGCTACTGCAGCAGAATCAAACTTTAGATCAAAAGCAGGTGAAAAAGCGGTGAAAGCAGAAAACTCACCATTGTTTGACTGAACATCAATAATTGCTATTCCCTGGAAATATTTAATACCCGCTCCTGCAAATAATTTAAAGTCCTCTCCATTTACTAAATGGTGTCCATAGCTTAAATTAAACTCTCGCATCCATGAAAGTGAAATATGTGTTCCGTCAAACACTTCATTGTAGGTTTTGGGGTTAGAAGAAACTCCTCTCCTAACTTTTTCTTCAGCGTTGGAAGAATCAGAAATGTTATTTCCGGCACTATCTAATTTTATATCAAAATAAGAAGCGTTATAGCCTAAAAATAAAATTTCACTTGCGTTTTTATTCAATTGCGAAAACCATTGAATTCTTTCTCTTGTAGTAAAGGAAAAACCTCCTGCTTTCGGAAATTGTGCCGCAAAAGAAAACATAGCTAAATCTAAATTCATGGCTGTTTTAGCATCTGTAAAATCTATGGCGGCTTGTTTTTTCTCATCTAATGTTAGCTTTGCAGCTCTTTCTCCACCTAATATTTCTTTAAACACCTGACGAAGTTCTTGTTTTTTAAGTGGCTCAGAATACAATGAAAAGGTAAACTCAAATGCAGAGGTAGTAAACTTTTTTCCTTCGTATTTAGGCTGCCAACCTAAGTTAGCCGGATTAATTCCCGCACTTTGGTAATCGGTAACAAATGTTGTGGCAACTCCGGCTCTACCCGTTGATGTAAATGCGCTCAATTCCGCTTGAGCAAACAATGATGAAGTGGAAACCCCAACTAAAATTAATGATAAATACCTTTTCATAAGTTCATGTTTAATAGGCTAATATACGATTTATCGGAAAATGATTTTGGCAATAGTTCTAAATATTATTGCTATATCAGTTATAATAGAAGATTGTTGAACATATTTTAAATTCAACTCCAATTTCTTAGGCATTATTTCTTTAATGTAGGTCTCTTCCGGGTTTTCAGATTTGCCCAACAAATCATTTTCGTCAACAAATTCTATGGAAGCATAATCAGTAATTCCGGGCTTTACACTTAAAACACGTTTTTGTTTTTCGGTATATAAATCAGTATATTTTTTGACTTCCGGTCTTGGGCCTACTAAACTCATGTCACCCAACAAAACATTGATTAATTGAGGAAATTCATCAACCTTAGTCTTTCTAAGATAGTAACCAACTTTTGTAATTCTTGCGTCTCTCCCACCAACTGTTAAAAGCCCATTTTTATCAGCATCTTTTATCATGGTTCTAAATTTCAATAATGAGAATTCGACACCCTTTTTTCCAACTCGTTTTTGAGTATAAAATATCGGGAAACCATTTTCAACAATAATTAATAATGCGACTATAAAAAACAAAGGAGAAAGAACAAGAATTCCCAAAAAAGAAAAAAAGATATCGAACACCCGCTTAAGCATTTATTACTTCTTGCACAGATTGAATAACTGCATCAATTACAGTTTTTACTTTACTTTCGTCTAAATCATAATATACAGGTAAACTTATTTCTCTGGAGAAATTATCATAAGCGTTTGGAAAATTATTAATGTCATATCCTTTGTTTTTGTAATAAGATAAAAGCGGTAAAGGCTGAAAGTGAACATTTACAGAAACGTCTTTATCAAATATCTTCTGAATGACTTCATCACGTTGAGCTTCTGTTATACCCTTTACTCTCAAGGCATATACATGATAAGATGATTCTTTTTCTTCTGTCTTAGAAAAAGGTAATTCAAAAAAATCGTATTGAGTAAAAGCAGCATCGTATTGGCTAAATATTGATTTACGTCTAGCCAAAATATCATTGTAACGCTCCAGCTCTACTAATCCAATTGCAGCCTGTAAGTCCGTCATGTTACATTTATAACCTGCTTCAATTACATCATATTTCCAAGCCCCTTTTTGCGATTTAGCTAGTGCATCTTTACTCTGCCCATGAAGCGATTTAATACAAAACATTCTGTATAATTCATCATGGTTAAATGAATTAGGAAGATTTAAACTAATTGTTCCTCCTTCTGCTGTAGTCAAGTTTTTTACTGCGTGAAAAGAAAAACATGAAACATCTGCTAAACTACCCGACATTCTTCCTTTGTATGTAGCTCCGATAGAGTGGGCTGCATCAGCTAACAACAGTATTCTTCCAAGTTGCTTTTGCTCTTCTGTTTCAGCATTGAACAAACTCTTTTTCTCTTCAATAACTTTATAAATCTCATCATAATCACAGGGAAAACCAGAAAAATCTACAGCAATAATCACTTTTGTTTTTGAAGTAATGGCGTTTTTAATTGCCTCAACTGAAATATTAAAATCTTTTCCTACGTCAACCATTACTGCTTTTGCACCGCAATGCTCAACTACGTTTGCAGTAGCGCAGTACGTGTAGCTAGGAATAATAACTTCATCTCCTTCTTTTACTCCAAACCATCTTAAAACTAATTCCAATCCGGCAGTTGCAGAGTTTAAACAAACAGTTGACTTGTTTCCACAATAAGAAGTAAGATTTTTTTCTAATTGTTTAGTTCTTGGACCTGTTGTTATCCATCCCGATTTAAGCGCTTCGGTAACTTCTGCAATTATTTTCTCATCAATATGTGGAGGCGAAAAAGGAATCATTAATTAAAATTTTACCAAAGATATAATTCCATCAGATAAGCTTGTTTGGTTCAAATAATTACTTTTGAATACAAATGCGTTGAAAATGGAAGAAAACATTCATACACTTATTACAAATGATGCAGTAGTATTAGGGCTTTTGTTGCTTGTGCTAGCTTTTATTTTTACTACTTCAGCTTCTGAAAAAAAAGCTTGGCAACGATTTTATACATTTATTCCTGCTCTATTACTATGCTATTTTATTCCCGCCATTTTTAATTCGCCTATTACCATTAATGGCGAAGGCTATCGTTTAATTGACGGTGAAGCCTCAAACCTTTATCATGTGGCATCAAGGTATTTATTACCGGCTAGTTTGGTTTTGTTATGTATTAGTATCGATTTGAAGGGAATTTTAAAACTTGGTCCAAAAGCAATAATTATGTTTTTTACAGCCACAATAGGAATAGTTATCGGTGGTCCAATTGCATTATTAACAGTAAGTAGTTTTGCGCCTGAAGTATTAGGTGGGCAAGGTCCTGAAGAAATATGGAGAGGTTTATCAACCGTTGCCGGAAGTTGGATTGGTGGAGGAGCTAATCAAGCAGCTATGAAAGAAATTTATGGTCCTTCAGACACACTCTTTTCCGCTATGATTGTGGTAGATGTTTTTGTGGCGAATATTTGGATGGCCTTTTTACTTTTTGGAGCAGGAATAACCAAAAAACTAGATAATTGGTTGAAAGCAGATAGTTCGGCTATCACTGAATTACAAACAAATATTGAAAACTATCAAGCTAATACAGCATTTATTCCTAAAACAAAAGATTTAATGACCATTATGGCTATTGCTTTTGGTGCCGTTGCTATTTCACATTGGTTAGCCGATATCATTTCTCCCGCTTTAGGAGGTTTTATTGAAAATAAAATTGCAGCAGATAGCGAATCGGGATGGAAATACTTAACTTCTTTAAGCTCAGGATTCTTTTGGCTAGTAATTATTGCAACAACACTTGGAGTTTTAGTTTCATTTACAAAATACAGAAAATTAGAAGGAGCCGGAGCATCAAAAATGGGAAGTGTTTTTCTATACGTACTTGTAACCACAATTGGAATGCACATGAATATTAGTGAACTAATCAACAACTGGGCTGTTTTTAAATTTTTAATCTTGGTTGGACTTATATGGATATTCATCCATGTTCTACTGTTAATGCTAATTGCAAAAATCATAAAAGCGCCTTTCTTTTTTGTAGCTGTGGGAAGCCAGGCAAATGTTGGCGGTGCTGCTTCAGCTCCAATTGTGGCTTCAGCTTTTAGCCCTGCTCTGGCTCCTGTAGGTGTATTACTAGCTGTTTTGGGTTATGCGCTAGGGACTTATGGTGCCATTTTATGTGCTGAACTGATGAAATATATATCAGTATAGATGTTAAAAATAGCTTACGCTAAAAACTATCACCACCCTTTACCCGTTGGTCACAGATTTCCAATGGAAAAATATAGTCTTCTCCCTGAACAATTAATTTATGAGGGAACTATCAATGAAGAAAATCTTTTTCAGCCATCAAAAATGATTGAAGGTGATATTTTAAATGTTCATCAAAAACAATATTGGGAAAAACTAAAAGAGCTTAATCTTACAAAATCTGAAGAAAGAAAAACAGGATTTCCTTTATCTAAAGAATTAGTTGAAAGAGAAATCACTATTATGGAAGGAACTAAACAGTGTGCTTTATTTGCTTTGGAAAATGGAATTGCTATGAATATTGCCGGAGGAACTCATCATGCTTACACAACTCATGGTGAAGGTTTCTGTTTATTAAATGATAATGCTTTAGCGGCTAAATATCTTCTGAAAAATAACTTAGCTAAAAAAGTACTAATTGTAGATTTAGATGTTCATCAGGGAAATGGAACAGCTGAAATTTTTAAAGATGATCAGTCTGTATTTACATTCAGTATGCACGGAGAAAAAAACTATCCTATGCATAAGGAAAATTCAGATTTAGATATTGAATTACCTGATGGAACGGATGACAAATTTTACCTTAAAACACTTAGAAATACTTTACCTAAATTATTAGATGATTTTGAGCCTGACTTTATTTTTTATCAATGCGGTGTAGATATTATTAGCTCCGATAAATTAGGAAGACTTTCATGCACCATTGGTGGTTGTAAAGAAAGAGACAACATTGTTTTACAAAGCTGCAAAACCAATAACATACCTGTTGTAGCAAGCATGGGTGGCGGATATTCTCCAAATATTAAAGATATTGTAGAAGCTCACGCCAACACCTACCGATTAGCACAAGAAATCTATTTCTAAAGTAGCCAACATTACATTGTTAATTTAGAAATTCTAAAACAAACTAATATCATATATATTTTTCCATATTTGTTTTGAAATTTAAAATATGAGGGATATATACTTAAAATTAGTTGGCAAGAAAAAGCTGATTACAATTTTATTTTACTTTTTACTACTTACGTTCCCGTTTGGTTCGTTTCTACTCCCCATTTCTATTGGTTTTGCAACAATTTACCCAAATCTAATCACCTTACTAATCTTATTTACATTAGGAATATTTAATTATAAAGTAATCACTACAAAATTAGAATGGTTTACTATTTACTTTTTTATATTTTGGTTCCTTTATTCATTAACCGGTTTTTTCTTTGTTGAAGGTAAAACATCTGCTTATTATGAAGTAAGAAGTGTTCTTTTAATGGGTGTTACTATATATGTCATTGTATGGATCAAAAATTTTTTAGGGCTGGAAGATTTTATAAAGAAAGTATATAAAATATTTGAAATCATTTATTTCTTTTTAGTATCAATCAGCATTTTTGAAATTTACACCGGAATACATTTCAAAGGAGAGTTTACCAATAAGATTATTACACTACCTATAGGTAACGTAACATATTCACCCGCATTTTTAAGCGACAATCAAAATACATTTTTGGCAGTACTACTAACCATCGGAGCAATATTGTTATTATTTAGAAGTAAATTCCAGCGAAATATTTTTATATCAATTGCTGTAATAATAACCAGCTTTTTTGTTTCGTACGTAAGCGCCTCAAGAATGGGAGAATACGTATCATACTTCATGACGGTTTGGCTGCTTACAAACTATTTACGAGATATTTATAATCATTATCGACAAAAGAAATCATTAAAAGAACAACACATTTTTACCTTTTTTCTACTTATAGTTTTAATTATTGTAGGAATTTCAAAACCTATCTATGTAGGACCTAAGTTAAGAAAAGAAACTTTTGTTTATAAACAAAAACTAACCGTTGCTAAAGAATTAAAAGGAGTAAATGAAAAATCAAGATTAATTGAAATGCAATACGTTCAGTACTTAAACCAAGATGTTTTGGACTCAAATTATAACTCGGTGAAAATTAGAGAAGCATTAATTTACAATGGCATTGACTACCTGACAAAATCAAATTATTTAGGAATTGGACCCGGACAATATAGGCATAAACACATCAATAATGATAAAAAATATTATACAAAAACTAATATTGGTCCGCATTTTTGGCTAATTGAAGTATTAAGTCAATATGGCATTATTGTCTTCTTAGGCTATGTTTCTGTTCTTTTATGGGTTACTGTCATTTGTCTTAAAAATATAATTAAAAGTTTCTACATTTCATTATTGGTTATTATGTGCATAGGAGTCTTTTTAGGAGCATCTATACTGCCAAGTTCATTTATAGTAATTGATGCCGGATGGTACTTTTTTGCATTCCTAATTAGTTTGGTCAGTGATAAAGCATTTTTTGATAAAACAAAATTAGAGGCATGAAAATAGTTTTTACGGGACTACCCTATTTTTCAAACCTTATAGTTAAAGAACTTAATGCCTTTGATAAAAAAAACAACTACTTCTTTTTTAACACTTACTATTCTTTCACAGATAAAGTTAAATACTTTTTGAATTTAGTAAACACCAGTATAGTTGTTTCATTTAACGGAGTTTCTGAAAATAGCAAAGCACTAAATTGGGCAGTTATATTAAAAAAACCAATCGCTATGTTTTGGCATGGAAGCGATGTTATTATTGCAAAAGAACTATTTAAACAAAATAAGATAAATCTTAAGTACATAAACCATGCCACCCATTTTACAGACGCCCCATGGCTACAAAATGAATTAATTGAAATAGGAATAAAACCAGAGTTACTTCCTTTTAAAATAGTATCTCCCACAGAAAAAAAAGACACCTTTAAAGACTTTGGAGCAGTAACTTACATTGCCCAAAAAAATGAAAAGTTTTACGGTATTGACAATGTTTTTGATTTAGCCCAAGAATATCCTGCTGACACATTTCACATAGTTGGAACAAATGGGAGTGATTTTACATCCCCTAAAAATGTAAAATTTCACGGGTGGGTCTCTAAAGATAAAATGAATGAATTGTTAGACCAATATCCAATATTTCTTAGGCTTGCTAAACATGATGGCTATTCGCTATCTGTACTAGAAGCAATAGGAAATGGAAACGAAGTAATATGGAACTACCCTCACCCAAAAACCCACATAGCTTCCGGCAAAGAAGAGTTAATTAAACAATATAGCGTATTGAAAAATAAATTAAGCCTTAATAATTTAAAAAGAAACGGAGAAAATATAACTTGGGTAAAAGAAAATTTAAATAAAGAGAAAATACTTAAAAAATTTATTACAACACTTACTAAAATTGCCTGACAAAAAACATATTGCTATTATAAGCATTTGGTATCCCCCAACCATTGGAGTAGCTGTAAACAGGATACATTCATTTGCAAAATATTTAAACAAACAAAAGTTTGAAGTAACTGTAATATGCCTATCTGAAAATGAAAAGAAAATTGAAACTAAGGAAAATATTGAAATTCACTATTTAAAAAACAGTCAACTATTAAGACTACCAAAGTTTAACAAACCAAACAATAAACTTATTCATTACTTAAAAGTTTCTTGGAAACTCTTTGTTATGAAAATTATGAAAGATGAATATAGCGGTTGGAAAAAAGAAGCCAATAAAACACTTCACTTAATTCATGATAAAAAACCAATAGATGTAATTATTAGCTCGTTCTCTCCTTTAGCCCCTCACCTAGTAGCGCTAAAATTGAAAAAAAGACATCCATATATAAAATGGATTGTTGATATGAGGGACGAAATGAGTGCCAACCCACAACTTACTCCGGCATTAAAAACTTACTATCAAAAAGTTGAAACAGAAATTAACCAATATGCTGATGCCTTAACAACAGTGAGCTTACCAATAGTTAACTACTTCAAAGAATTATTACCTAATATCAAATACTTTGAAGAAATAAGAAACGGTTACGATCATAGTTTTGAAATAAACCAACCTGTATTTAATAAAACTCTTACCTTTTTGTATGCTGGAAATTTTTACGGAAACAGAAAACCCGGTACTTTTTTTAAAGCACTTACAGCTGTTTTAAAAAAGGATGAATTACCCGACTTCATTATTAAATTTGTGGGAACACCAAAAAACTTTAATATTCCTAAAGAAGTAGAAAAGAACTGCTTTTTTATTGATAAAGTATCTCAGAAAGAAAGCGTTGAAATGATGAGAACAGCAGACATCAACTTATTAATACAACCATTTGTCGGTAGAAAAGGTGTATATACCGGAAAAATATTTGATTATTTATCAGTGCAAAAGCCAATTTTAGCAGTTATTGACAAAGAAGACGTTGCAGCAGATTTAATCAAAGAAACTAATGCCGGATATATTGCTGATTTTAATTCTACTTTTGAAATTGAATCTGCTCTTCAAACAGCCATAAAAAACTGGAAAAACCATGTAATTCCGCAAATGGATTTAGATAAAATAGAAAAACTACATCGAAAATATCAAGTAAAAAAGATTGAACACCTCATTGAAAAAATATCATAAAATATTAGTTGTTGGTTCCAACTCAGTTCATGTCATTAATTTTATAAAATTAATAGCTCCGTTATTTGAGAATATATGTTATCTGGGAAATGAAAAGTTAGATAAAATAGATGACCTTCCCATTAAGCAATACCTTGTAAATAGTAAGAATTACTTAAGCATCAATAAAAATATATCTGTCATAAGAAAAATTTTCACAGATGAACAACCTGACATAGTACATATTCATCAAGTTAATAAATTAGCCATACAAACTGTTTTTGCGCTTCACAAAATGGCCAAAATAGTAACTACTGCATGGGGAAGTGATGTATTGATTGAGCCTAAAAAAAACATCATTAAAAGGGCTGCCGTAAAATATGTATTAAGAAACTCCAATTATTGTACGGCAGACTCAAAAAATATGCTTGATGTTATGCGTCAGATAGAGCCAAAAATAAAAAACAGTAAACATGCAGTTTTTGGAATAGATGTTATTTCCTGTGAAATTAACCAAAAAGAAAACATCATTTATTCAAACCGCCTGTTAAAACCTCTCTATAACATTGACATAATAATTGGTGAGTTTAATACCTTTTTAAAATCAAATCCTAATTGGTTGCTTATAATTGGCGCTGACGGCTTTAAAAAGGAAGAATTAGAACTGCTAGTAAAGAAACTCAACTTATCAGAAAAAGTAAAATTTGTAGGTTGGTTAGATAAAGAAAAGAATATTGACTGGTATAGACGTTCAAAAATATATGTTTCCATTCCAAGTAGTGACGGCACCTCTGTAAGTTTACTAGAAGCAATGTCAGCAGGTTGTATTCCGGTAGTTAGCAATCTACCTGTTTCAAAAGAGTGGATTACAGATGGCATAAATGGAATTATTAAAGATGACAAAGAGAACTGTTTTACAAGAGCCGTTCAGTTGAATATAAAAGATGTTTCAGAAAAGAATAAAAAAATAATATCAGAAACTGCCACTAAAGAAATTGCCTTACAAAATTTCAATTCCATTTACCAAACCATTAGTATTTAATGAATCTTCCTTTGGTATCCATAATAATCCCATGTAGAAACGAAGAAGAATACATTGAGCAAAATATAAATTCTATTCTTAACCAAAGCTATGAAGGATTAATTGAAATATTAGTGGTAGATGGAATAAGTGATGATAATACTCAGGAAATTGTAAAAAAAATTAGCAAGCAACACCCCAATGTCTTTTTATACAAAAATCAACACAAAATAACATCACATGCCTTAAACATAGGTATAGAAAAATGTAAAGGAGAATACTTTGCAATTATTGGCGGCCATTCCTACATTGACACTAACTTCATTAAAAAAAATATTGAGATCCTTACCGCAAATGAAAAAGTAGGATGTTCGGGAGGTGTTATAAAAAACATTCATTTAAATAATACCGGTTTATATATTTCAAAAGCAATGGCATCAAAATTTGGTGTTGGGAATGCTACATTTAGAACAGGAGGAAAAAAAGGATTTGTAGATACCGTTGCATTTGGAATGTACCGAAAATCGGTTGTCAATAAAATTGGCGTTTTTGATAAGACTCTGGTAAGAAATCAAGATGATGAATATAATTTCAGACTAACAAAAGCAGGATATAAAATTTACTTTTCCCCTGAAATAATCTCTTATTACTATGTTAGGGGTTCGTATAGTAAACTGTCCAAACAATATTATCAGTATGGTTATTGGAAAATATTTGTAAACAAAAAACATCAGCAAATTACAACGCTTCGGCAGCTTATTCCATCTTTTTTAATTCTTGGCATTAGTCTAGGTCTAATTCTTAGTATTTTCAACAATATATTTTTGCTACTTACAAGCAGTTTAGTTGCACTTTACTTAATATTCGCTTCCTTATTTTCATTACAAAACTCTTCAGGTGTTAAAGACTTTTTTCATACTATCTACTCCTTCTTTGTTCTCCACTTCTCATACGGAACAGGATACATTAAAGGAATTCTAGACTTTTTAATACTTAAAAGAGAACCTCCTGAAAAATTAAAAGAAAATACTAGAATTGTAAAACCAAGGAGGAAAAAGCTACTTATTTTAACTCAATATTTCCCTCCGGAAGTTGGTGCTCCTCAAAACAGGTTATATGAATTAGCCGTTAGATTACAAAAAAGCAGTTTGGACGTCAGCATATTAACTGCCATGCCCAACTATCCAAAAATGGAAATTCATAAAAAATACCTTGGAAAAAAATACCATTATGAAGAAAAGAATGAGCTAAAAATTTACCGTTCAAGTATTTATGTTTCAAAAAAGAAATCCATTTGGATCAGGCTCCTTAATTATTTTTCTTTTGTCTGGTCTTCATATAAAGTAGGAAGGAAAAAGCTAGAAGAACGGTATGATTATATTCTTTGTGAATCACCACCTTTATTTTTAGGAATTTCGGCCTATTATTTATGCAAAAAGAAAAAGGCAAAATTTATATTTAATGTTTCTGATTTATGGCCTGAAAGTGCAGAAGAGCTTGGGCTCGTAAAGAATAAACTCTTTTTATCCCTTGCAAAATGGTTAGAAGAGTTTTTATATAAAAAAGCTAATTTAATTACCGGACAAACAAAAGGAATTGTTAATAATATTAAAGCCAGATTTCCTGATAAAAAAGTGTATTGGCTGCCTAATGGAGTTGACCTAAATTATTACAACCCTGAAAATATTTCATCTAATTGGAGAGAGAAAAATAATTTTACAAATAACGACACATTATTTTTCTATGGAGGAATTATCGGGCATGCACAAGGGCTTGAGGTAATTTTAAAAGCAGCAGAAATACTAAAACACAAACCTAATTTAAAGTTTTTATTATTAGGTGAAGGGCCAGAAAAAAGAACACTAATGGAAATGAAAAAAGAATTAGAATTAAGCAATGTGTTCTTTTACCCTGCCGTTACAAAATCAGAAATACCAAGCATTATAAAAGCCATTGACGTTGCCGTAATACCGTTAAAAAAACTTGACTTATTTAAAGGAGCTATTCCTTCTAAGATATTCGAAAACCTTAGTATGAAAAAACCTATTCTTCTTGGTGTTCAGGGAGAAGCAAAAGAATTATTTATCAATGACGGAAATTGCGGGTTAGCTTTTGAGCCTGAAAATCATACAGACTTAGCCAAAAAATGTGAATTAATAATTAGCGATAAAGAAACCTACCAAAACTTTGCTGAGAATGGCAGAAAGTATGTAATTGATAATTTTGACAGAAATAAAATTGCAGAAAATTTTTTAATAAAGATTAAAGAAATAGATTAATGAAGATAGTAACCATTATAGGCGCAAGACCACAGTTTGTAAAAGCGGCAGTAGTAAGCAGGGAGTTTGCAAAACATAATTCTATTCAGGAAATAATAGTACACACCGGGCAGCATTTTGATAAAAACATGAGCGATGTATTTTTTGACGAGATGGAAATACCAAAACCTGATTATAATCTTGAAATAAACTCACTTTCGCATGGTGCTATGACGGGTAGAATGCTTGAAGAAATTGAGAAAGTACTGATAAAAGAACAGCCTAATTATGTAATGGTTTATGGAGACACCAACTCCACTATTGCCGGAGCTCTCGCTGCAAAAAAACTTCATATTAAAGTTGCTCATGTTGAGGCAGGCCTAAGGAGTTTCAATATTGAAATGCCTGAAGAAGTAAACAGAATCTTAACAGATAGAATTTCAAACGTATTGTTCTGCCCTACACAAACGGCAATTGACAATTTAGAAAAAGAAGGTGGCAAAAACAGCTATGGAGAGATAGTAATGAGTGGAGATGTGATGCAAGATGCAGCAATGTTTTATGCCGAAAAAGCAAAAGAAAAAAATACTATTTCAAAAGAAATTTTAAACAAAGACTTCATTCTTTGTACACTACACAGAGCTGAAAATACTGACAGTAAAGAAAAGTTAACTGACATTGTAAATGCTTTAAATGAAATTCAAAAAACCACCAATATTGTTCTTCCTCTTCACCCAAGAACAGCAAAAAAACTAAA
>CALALS010000012.1 GCA_937925525.1 uncultured Flavobacteriales bacterium
TATGATAAAGACTGCTGTTGTAGCTATTAACTTAGCTAGCTTATTCTTGCTTAATTTATATTTTGGTCAAAATGTTGAGGCTACTTCCGACTTTCCCACTGAAGTAACACCATCAACTGAATACACCGTTTCAGTTAAAATTACCAAAGAAGACATTGATGGCTTTGCAAAAGTAGAGCAGGAATTGCCCGTTGGTTTTGAAAGTGCCGAACCCATAGAAACACAAGGCGCTACTTTTACTTTTAAAGACCAAAAAGTAAAGTTTATCTGGATGGCATTGCCTCCGACTAGTGAAATTACGGTAAAATATAAAGTAAAAACTTCGGCTAATATATCAGGAAACTATAATGTTACGGGTAGATTTTCATACATCCACAACAACGAAAGAACCAATTTAGATATACCCGAAACTAACGGAAAAGTAAAAGAGGAAATAGTAGAAAACAATACAACCACTACTACAGAACCTGAAAAAACAGAAGAGCCTGAAACAAAGACACCAAGCTTCACAGCTGAAAGAAATATTAAGAAAATAGAGGGAAAACAATATGAAGTATCAATTGCTATAAATGCTGAAAATGTTGGCAACTTTGCAAAAATGGAGGAAGTTATTCCGGAAGGCTTTACAGCTTCTGAGTTAAATTCAAACGGAGGGATGTTTTCATTTTTAGACGGTAAAGTAAAAATTACCTGGATGAGTTTTGTTATAGGCAACTCTAAAGTTTCATATCGGTTAACTGCAAATGAAAATACTTATGGAACTTTTTCGGTTAGCGGTAAAGTTAATTACATCGCAAATAAAGAAAATGCTACGTATATTATTAACCCTACATCTATCACAATAGAAAAACCAAAAGAAGAAATAGTTGAAAATACTACACCTAGTAATAACGAAAATACAACAACATCAGACAACAACAATAACTCAGGGGATAACAATAAAGTAACTAATACACCTAACCCTGAAACAGGTATTTCATACAAAGTGCAAGTGGCTGCCATTAAATCAACTTTTGAAGTAAGTAAGTTTAAAACTTACTATAACCTATATGATAAAGTAGATATGGAGCTTCACGAAGGCTGGACCAAATACACTGTTGGTAAATTCCCTACTTACAAAAGCGCCAGAGATAAAAGAAATGCCGTTTGGTCAGGTACAAAAATAAAAGATGCTTTTGTTACCGCCTACAATCAAGGCACCAGAATTACGGTGCAAGAGGCTTTAATGATTTCAAAACAACAGTGGGTTAAGTAATATTTTAGCATATTTGTATCTTAATCTTTAAAATGTCGTATATTTAGTCGTGTTTTTAAGAGGTTTGAACATCTTAACATTAGTAACTGCATTTACTTTATGCAGTGTTTTTGCCTATGCGCAATCAGACAATACCTCTTTAGATTCCATTCCGAAGGAACAACTAAAAGGACCATCTAAGCCATCTATATCATTAGGAATAGGTATGTTGGCGTTCAGAGGAGATATTAGAGACTATGGCTATGGCAACCCATTAGTAAGTAGGATTGGCTATGACTTAATGGCCACACAACGATTAAACGATTTTTTCTTTTTTAAGTTTAGAGTAATGCACGGTAAAGTTGGTATTAGTGAATCAACCGTAAACCGTAACTTAAATTTTGAATCAAAACTGACTACCGGAGAGTTGGGCTTGTTGTACAACTTTGATCATTTATTACCTAAGCAAAGAAGTGTTAGCCCTTACTTGTCTGTTGGGGTTGCTGCAATTGAGTTTCATTCTAAAACAGACTTGGTAGATGCTTATGGAAACACTTATTATTATTGGTCAGACGGTTCTATTATGAATATGGATGAAAACGACCCTGATGCTGCTAATGCCAAAAGAATTCAAAGAGATTATGTTTACGAAACAGATTTAAGAGAACAAGATTTTGACGGTAAAGGCAAATACCCTGAAAGAACTTGGGGATTCCCGGTTACGGGAGGGATTACTTTTCACTTGAATAAGCGAATGGACTTTAATGTAACTACCACATATACTTATACATTGACGGATTTAATAGATAATGTTAGCTCAGAAAGCACAGGAGAGTGGGTAAGTGGTGTGCCCGGAAATAAAAAGAATGATGCTTATTGGTTTAATTCCGTATCACTTTCTTATGATTTTACCAGAGAATCTAAATCCTCAATTCCTGACGGAGAAGATGAATTCTTTGACTTATTGGCTTATGACCAAGACGATTATGATGGAGACGGTGTTATAGATTGGTTTGATAAATGTCCTCAAACACCACCCGGAGTTGAGGTAGATGAAAACGGCTGTCCGTTAGATGAGGATAAAGACTTAGTAGCCAATTACAAAGATGATGAGTTGGGAACACCAGCCGGAGTTCCGGTAACTCCAAAGGGTGTTGAGCTAACCGATGAAATGATACTACAACAGTATCTACAATACTTAGACAGTGCAGCACAATATCAAATGGCTGAAAATACCGAAAGAATTGAGCGTAAATTCAACATTAGTGAACAATTTAAGGCAAAGAATGCTGTTCGGTTTGTGGTTAAAGTTGGAGGAGAAAACGGTTTGACACCGGAGGAAATGGAGAAATTATTGTCAATTCCTGATGTTTCTATTTCTACACAAGACGGTAAAAATTATGTAACGGTTGGAGATTACAATAACGTACCTGATGCCGTTAAGCGCAAAATTGAGTTAACTAAACAAGGTATTAATGAAACAGAGGTTGTGAAGAAAGATAATGAAGGTAATTTAACTTCATTGGGCGATGAAACCAATAATATGATGGTAGATGCCGGCTCAACAAGCTCTTCAAATGAAGATGCTCAAAAAGTAATTTACAGAGTTCAAATAGGTGCGTTTTCATCTAAGCGACCTAAGGGAACCTTTAAGGGACAAGATGTGCTTGAGTTCTATACCAATGATAATTTGTATAAATATGTTACCGGTTCTTCAAATACTTATCAGGAAGCCGCAGCAAATAGAGATAAGTTAAGAGCAATGGGTTATGAAGGGGCTTTCGTTGTGGCATATAAGTCTGGTTCTAGAGCAAACTTATCTGAGTTGGGAGTTACCAGTAATGTTAAGAATGAAGTTGTAAATGAGAATGTAGAAAATCTGAATCCTGATTTAATTGACTTTAAAGTGCAGGTGGGGATATATAAAAATCAATTACCTACCGAAGTGCTGGAGATGTTCCTGTCATTAGAAGATATTAGTCAAACGACATTAGAAAGTGGGGCTACCAGATATACTTCAGGTGAGTTTAAGAGCTATGCTGAAGCTGAAAAATATAAAAACTCTCTAGTTGAAAGAGGCTTGACAAACGCCTTTATTATTTCTTCTTACGAAGGTCAATTAATTTCTGTTGACAAGGCTAAAAAACTAAAACCATAATTTAGGTTTGTTAAGTTTTTGGGAAAAACAATCATTTACACATTACGATATCATTATAATCGGTAGTGGAATAGTTGGTTTGTCAACTGCTGCGTCAATTCTTGAGAAGAATCCAAATACTAAAATTCTTATTCTTGAAAGAGGTGTTTTTCCTACCGGAGCAAGCACTAAAAATGCAGGATTCGCCTGTTTTGGCAGTTTATCTGAAATAGTATCTGATTTAAAAAAATCTTCTGAGGAGGAAGTAGTCAATTTAGTGGAAAGACGTTGGAAAGGCTTACAATTACTTAGAAAAAGATTGGGTGAAGAAAAAATTGGCTATCTCAATTATGGTGGTTATGAATTGATGTTTGAAGAAAATTTACACCTGTTAGACAAAATAGATGAGGTAAACAAACTGTTAAAGCCAATTTTTCAAGATGATGTATATAAAGTCAATGATGAAAAGATAAATCAATTTGGCTTTAATGCTGATAAAGTAAAGAGTATTGTATTTAACAAATTTGAAGCGCAAATTGATACCGGAAAAATGATGAGTAACTTATTACATTATGTTACTTCATTAGGCGCTTCTCTGCTTACCGGTGCTGAGGTGAAAGAAGTTGATAAACACTCATCTAAAGTAATTTTGGTTAATGGAATAGAATTATTTGCAGATAAAATAGTATTGTGTACAAATGCCTTTTCAAAGCAATTTTTGTCAGACGAATACATTGAACCCGGCAGAGGACAAGTATTAGTTACAAAACCTATAAAAAGCCTTAAATTCAAAGGTGTTTTTCACTTTGATGAAGGCTTCTATTATTTTAGAAACTTTGATGACAGAGTTATTTTTGGAGGAGGAAGAAATTTAGATTTACACAATGAAGCAACTACTGATTTTGGAAATACATCTTTGATATTAGATGATTTGAATGAAAAAATGCGTACAATAATACTTCCAAACCAAGAGTTTGAAATTGACCAAACCTGGAGTGGGATTATGGCTTTTGGTGAAACCAAAAAACCAATTCTTAAGAAAATTGGTGAAAATATTTATGCGGGAATTAGGCTGGGCGGAATGGGCGTAGCCTTAGGTAGTTTGTTAGGAGAAGAATTAAGTGAAATGATAAAGAATAATTAAATGGCAACAACAGAGATAGCAACAGCAGTAGTAAATAAAATGTATGAAAACGATTTGTTTTCGCAATGGCTGGGAATAGAAAGAGTAATTGTGGAGCCAGGGAGGTGTGTGTTAAGAATGTTGGTTAAAAAAGAAATGACTAATGGTTTTGGTATTGCGCATGGCGGAATTACTTATTCCTTAGCCGACAGCGCATTAGCTTTTGCATCCAATTCACATGGTAAGAAAAGTGTATCGGTGGAAACATCTATTTCTCATATCAAACCTTTAAAAGCAGGAGATTTAATTATTGCCGAAGCAGAGGAAATAAGTGTTACCAATAAAATAGGTATTTACCATATTAAAATTAAAAATCAGAATACAGAATTGGTAGCAAGTTTTAAAGGTACTGTTTACCGAACTTCTAAAGATTGGGAGTTATAGGTCACACCTTACAATTCTATCTTTTCCCTGTAAGTCTTTTATAATAGATATGTTTTGGTAGTTGTGTTTTTCAAATATAGCTACAGTTTCTTTTCCCAGATTTTCGTTTATCTCAACAAATACTTTACCACCAGTGGTTAAAATATCTTTACCTATTTCCGCTATTCTTTTATAAAAAACCAATGAATCATCTGTTGGAGTGAACAAAGCTAAATGAGGTTCATAATCCAACACATTTCTTTTCATATTTTTTTCCTCTTCTGGGTTTATGTATGGCGGATTACTTGCAATTACATCTACCTTACTAGCAAGAGGCGTAAATATATCGTGATGAATAAAGTTAATCTCAACACTATTTAGTTCAGCATTTTGCTGAGCTAACTTCAGAGCTTCTTCAGATATATCTGTTGCGTAAACTTTAGAATTAGGAAGATGTTTTTTTAGTGTTATGGGAATGCACCCACTACCGGTACCAATATCAACAATACTTACATTTTTTGATTTACTTTCTCTGATAATTAAATCTACCAGTTCTTCTGTTTCCGGTCTGGGGATTAATACGTTTTCATTTATTTTAAAACGTAAACCATAAAATTCCCATTCACCCAATATTTGAGCCAATGGTTTTTCTTTAGCTAATTCTTTGTGCAGATTTACAAACTTTAAAATATCCGATTCTGAAATTTTTTGATTTGGATTGCTTATGTAATCTGCCCTATTTATTTTAAAGTAATGATGTAGCGCAATAAAAAAAATATTCTCTAGCTCTCTTTTTTCATAAATAGAACTGAGTTTATCAAAAAAATAATTTCTTAGAGAAAATAGGGTGTTGTCTTTTAGATTCAAGCGCTAAATTTATGCCGCTAAGGTAAAAAGATTCAACTTTCAACTAAAACATATCTTTGCAAAGTGAATCCACATGAAAAATATATGTCTCGCTGCCTGGAGCTAGCGGAAAAAGGCTTAGGTAAAGTTTCTCCCAACCCTTTAGTAGGTGCTGTAATTGTTTATCAAGATAAAATAATTGGCGAAGGCTTTCATGCAGTTTATGGTGGTGCACATGCCGAAGTAAATGCGGTAAATAGCGTCATTGATAAAAGTTTATTAAAAGAGGCTACATTATATGTAAATCTTGAACCTTGCTGCCATCATGGAAAAACTCCTCCATGTACCAGTTTAATTCTAGAACATCAGATTAAAAAAGTAGTTGTTGGCTCCAGAGATCCAAATGAATTGGTTAGTGGAAAAGGTATACAATTACTAAAAGAGAATGGTGTAGAGATTATCGAAGGAGTGTTAAAAGAGAAGTGTGATTTTTTAAATAGGCGGTTTTTTACTTTTCATCAAAAGAAAAGACCTTATATTATATTAAAGTGGGCAGAGTCGGCTGATGGTTTTATGGATATAGATAGAAGCAATGGAGAAGTGGGGCAGTATCAACTATCAGGAAAAGAATCAAAACGATTCGTTCATCAGCTAAGAGCAAACGAAGATGCAATTTTAGTTGGAGTTAATGCTGTTATGAATGATAACCCAAGTTTAACGGTTAGAGAAGTAAGTGGTAAAAACCCTATAAGAATAGTAATTGATAAAGATTTAAAAACTCCTAAAGAATCTAAACTACTAAGAGATGGTAATAAAACTATTTTCTTTACTACTAAGGAGTTAAATAATTTACCTACTTCCGTAAGCATAATTCAGATTCCTTTTATTAATCCTATTGCTGAAATGCTTAATCATTTATATGAAATGGGAATCTCTTCTCTTATAGTTGAAGGTGGTCAAAAAACCTTGCAATCGTTTATTGATTGTAATGCTTATGATGAAGTAATTACAATTGTGTCTAAAGATAAATATCTAGTTAGTGGTAAGTTATCTCCTAAAATACAGAATTTAAGAATCCAAGAGTTGGTTAATATTGATTTAAAAAATATAAATTCATATATTATTGAAAAAGAGGAAGATATGATATATATTTTATTTAATTGCCATAATATGAGTTAATTATGTGTTTATTTTATAAAGAATAAAATTAACTTCATCTTTTTTAGCGTTTTATACCACTATTCATCATTTTTTTTGAACAAATTACCATCATGATTTGTTTAGTAAAAATAACCTGGGTACTTTTGTACTCGAATTAAAATCCAATAATTATGAAAAAATATTTACTTAGTTTATTTATGTTTGGGATTTCCCTATTTAGTTTCTCCCAAAATTATGATGTTACCACATCAACTCAATGTAATACAGTTACCGGAGGTACTGAGATTGTTAACTTTACTATGGCTACCGCTAATGCGGTAGGTAATGGTACTCTAACTGTTTACTATCAAGGAGATTTAGATTTTTCTACTGAATATCTGACAATTAGCGGTGAAACTGGTCCTGCTCAGGGCAATACACCTGCCGCCTCTGGTCAATGCGCTACTTTTTTTGATAGTGTTAGTTATACAATTAACCAGACTGATATTAATTCATGGGCATCAGACGGAACAATTTCATTTAATGCTGTTGCAACAACTGCAGTTAATAATTTCTGTTACTCATCCAATTCATTTTGTGTATATATGCGGCTCGTTTATCCAAGAGCAAGTGGTTTTAATGATATTGGTATAGCTAGTGTTGATACACCGAATGTATTTTGTGCAGGGCCGCAAGATATATGGGTAACGGTTCAAAACTACGGTATTAATCAAGTAGATACATGTACCATAAATTGGACATGGAATGGAACTCTTCAAACACCCGTCAATTTATATCAGCTATTAGATACTGCTCAAGGAACAAATCCTAATGCGAGACAAGTAATGTTAGGCACTAAAACTATTACTAACAGAGATACAATTATGGTTTGGACATCTAACCCTAATAATGGTGTAGATACAACCAACGCTAATGATACTATATTGAAAATAGTTGTTCCTTCCTTATCTGGTGTATATACCATAGGAGGTGTATCTCCCGATTATTCAACTTTTAGCGCTGCTATTTCAGATCTAAATACTTATGGCGTATGTGGTCCTGTGATATTTGATGTTAGGTCAGCTACTTATAATGAACAAATTACTATAAATGCTGTTACGGGTGCTAGTTCTGTTAATACAATTACCTTTAAAGGTAATATGGCGACTTTAACTAACGGAACCACTACCACTACAGACAGGCATACCCTGAGATTAGATGGAGCTAAACATATCATAGTAGATAGTTTAATGATAATAAATACCGGTACTACTTATGGAATGGGCGTTCATTTAACTAATGCGGCAGATAGTAACACTATTTCCAATTGTGTGATACAAGTACCTATTATTACCTCTTCCAACTTTTCCGGTTTAAGTATTAGCGGATCTACTGCAACTACAAGTGGTAATAATGGTAATGGAAATGTAATCATCGGAAATTCAATATCAGGTGGATATTATGGTATTACTGTTATGGGCAATACTTCTACTAATAAGTGTTTTGGAAATTCCATTACTAATAATGAAATCACAGACTTTTATTATTACGGAACTTATATTTATTACCAAGATAAGTTTTCTCTTAATAGTAACACCTTGATGGCAAGTACAAGCGCTTCTACCGCAAGTTATGGGGTTAGACTGTATTATGTAGATGACTTTACCGTTAATTCAAATAACTTAAAAAGATATGGATCTTACGGTATGTATGTGTATTATGGAAACTATCAAGGATCAGGTACTCCAACATCAAGAGCACAAATTGCTAATAATATGATTGGTGGTGATGTATTTGGTGGGGGAACAGAATATGGTATCTACTTAACTACAAATGGAAGAGATATAGATGTTGTTCATAATAGCATCAGTAATGTGGGTGTATCTAATTTAAGAGGAATATATATTACAAGCGGAAGTGGTCATGTGGTAAAGAACAATACTATAGCCGACTTTGCTGGAAGTGACTACGCATTATATGTGTCGAGTACAGCCTATGTTACAGATGTGGATTACAATAACTTTTATGTTCCTAACTCAAGCAATTTAATTTATTTATCAGGAGCATATAATACAACAAACTACCAAGGAGCCGCAGGTCATAACTTTAATTCTATGAATGTGAATCCATCTTATGTAAATGACACCAGTGACTTACATACTTGTGAACCCGCTTTAGACGGTACGGCTTTTCCAATGGGTATTACCATAGATATTGACGGTGAATCAAGAGATACAATATCGCCTGATATAGGAGCAGATGAGTTTCTTATTATTTCCGGAGCATTTTTAGGTCCTGATACCTCTATTTGCCCTGGTGACAGTATACTAATTGGAATTCCGGGTAACGGAACCTTCTTATGGACACCAAATGGTGAAACAACGGGAACTATATGGGTAGGACCCGGAAGTTACCAACTACTTGCAAGTGCTGCATGCGGAAGCGGAAGTGATAATATTACTATAGGAACCATCCAAACAACCGCATCATTTACCACTATGCAGTCATTTTTAACTTATGTGTTTACCAATACATCAGTAGATGCTAATTCATACTATTGGGATTTTGGCGATGGAAACAACAGTACGCAAGTTAATCCATACCATATATATTCAGCAGCAGGTAATTATACAGTTACATTAATTGCTTATGGAGATTGTACCAATGATACCACAACTTTTATCGCCACACCAAACACAGTGGGGTTAGATGAGCAAGTGTTTACAAACAGCATAAAAGTATCACCAAATCCAAACAACGGGCAATTTGCGGTTAGTTTAACATTAGCTGATAATGAGTCTGTAAAAATGGAAGTAATAGATATAGCCGGTAAAGTAGTTTACACAGAAAATGTATCCGGTAAAGAAGGTCAAAATACGGTGAACGTTAACTTAGCCAATGCTAAGGGAGTTTACTTTATTAAACTGACATCAAAACTAGGCACTGCTGTTGAAAGAGTGGTGATTAAGTAAATAATTTAACAAATCATTATATAGGGGCTAACACTGTTAGCCCCTTTTTTTATGATAAGATTTTTATCTTTGTGCTAATAAAACTGTTATAATGAAAAATCTTTTATACATCATCCTTTCAATTACTATTATTTCTTGTGGAAACTCAAGTAATTCTGAATCAGAAAATGCGTCTATTGATGAATTTAACTCAGAGCATACGGCAGTTAAGGAAATTCAGGAGGAGTATAAAGTCTTAAGTGATGAAGTAAAATCTCAACATGAAGAGTGGGCAAATAATCACAGGCAAAAAATAGCTGATGATGATGTAAGATATATCGAAATGGAAAAATTACATCAAGAAGTATTAAAAAGTATTGAGGAAAAAATTTCTGAAAATGCTAAGCTAGTTTCTTCAAATGAAGAAGCCCTGTTGAAATATCAAAATGGAGAAATTTCAGGTGATGAACTAAATAAAATGCTTACTGATATTAAGACCAGACACGATCAAATAAAGGCAGATATTGAGCAGATAGCAAAAGATAAGGAGCGTTTAACCACTGAACACATGCAAGCTTTGGGTGAGCTTGAAGATGATGGATTTGAAGATGATATTTAACCTGCCATAAATTATGACAGGAAACTCTTTTGGTAAAGCTTTTACACTTACAACATTTGGAGAATCTCATGGAGGCGCTATTGGTGGAATCATTGATGGCTGTCCTGCTGGTTTAGAAATAGATTTTGATTTTATTCAATCGGAATTAGATAGACGTAAACCTGGTCAATCTAAATTAACAACTCAGCGTAAGGAATCTGATAAAGTAGAGTTTTTATCGGGCATATTTGAGGGTAAAACACTAGGTACTCCCATTGGGTTTATTATACCAAATACAGACGCAAAATCTAAAGACTATTCTCATTTAGAAAAAGCTTTTAGACCGTCTCATGCCGATTTTACTTTTTCAGAAAAGTTTGGAATAAGAGATTATAGAGGCGGAGGTAGATCTTCTGCTAGAGAAACTGCTTGTAGAGTAGTTGGAGGCGCAATTGCTAAATTACTTCTTCTTAATCACGGAATTAAAATTAATGCTTTTGTAAAAGCGGTTGCATCAATTTCTTTAGATAAAAATTATAAAGAAATTGATTTTACATTAATTGAATCTAGTGAGGTGAGATGTCCTGACAACGTTGTGGCAAATCAAATGATAGAGGCAATTAAAAAAGCTAAAAAAGAAGGCGATTCTCTTGGTGGCGTAATTACTTGTGTTATTCAAAATACACCTATTGGTTTAGGAGAGCCTGTTTTTGATAAACTGCATGCAGACTTGGCAAAAGCAATGGTAAGTATAAATGCTGTAAAAGGATTTGAAATAGGTTCTGGTTTTGAGGGGACAAAGCTAAAAGGTTCGGAACATAATGATGAGTTTTATAAAGATAATTCTGGAAAAATTTCTACTAAAACCAATAACTCAGGCGGAATACAAGGTGGAATTTCTAATGGTGAAGATATTTATTTTAGCGTAGCGTTTAAGCCAACAGCTACTATCATAAAAACTCAAAAAAGTATAGATAATGAGGGTAATGAAATCAATCTTGAAGGTAAAGGAAGGCACGACCCTTGTGTTTTGCCAAGAGCTGTTCCAATAGTAGAAGCTATGAGTGCGCTGGTAATAGCCGACCATTTATTACGAAACAAAACATCTAAACTATAAGTATGAAATGAGCTATCACAAAAAAATAATATCAACTTATATTATAAATAGCGAATTCCATCTCACCTTTAGAAAAAAATAAAATATATACAGATGAAAAAGATAGCACTTCATTGGCAAATTATTATTGGCTTATTACTAGGTGTTGTTTGGGCTATTTTGTCAGGATATTTCAAGTTTAGTCAATTTACTATTGATTGGATATATCCTTTTGGTGAAATTTTTATTCGATTACTGAAGCTAATTGCCGTTCCAATGGTTCTTTTTTCCATCATAAAGGGAATTACAGATTTAGGAGATATAAAAAGGCTTGGTTCTATTGGTTTTAAAACGTTAGGAATTTATTTGCTTACAACAATTATTGCGGTTACAATCGGTTTAGTAGTTGTTAATATAATTCAACCCGGTAAAACTATAAATGAAGACCAGCGAGTAGAAAACCGTGTAAAATATGAAAAATGGGTAGAGTCAAACCCTAATGTACCAAGACCCGTTGATGGTCAATGTTTTTCATGCGATGCTAAAAACGCATCAATTATAGCTGATGAAGAAACTGAAATCGATCCAAGCCTTAAGACCAAAATTAACATAGCAGAAGAAACCAAAGAAAAAGGACCATTGCAGTTTTTGGTAGATATGGTTCCTGAAAACATTATTTTTTCGTTATCTGACAATGGTTTAATGCTTCAAATTATCTTTTTTGGATTATTTTTTGGTATCGCATTAGTTATAATTTCTCCTGATAAATCTAAAATTGTTATCCAATTTGTAGATGGAGCTAACGAAGCTTTTGTTACAATGGTAAATCTGATAATGAAAGCAGCGCCATTTTTCGTTTTTGCATTGTTAGCAGGAGTCATTTCCAAAATGGCTGGAGATAATCCAACTAAAATTATTGAGATATTTAAAGGATTGAGCTTTTATTCACTAACAGTCGTTTTAGGATTAGGGTTAATGCTATTTTTATTTTATCCTTTAATGGTAAAACTCCTTTCAGGAATGGGGTATAAGAAGTTTTTTGGCGGAATTGGTCCGGCTCAATTACTCGCTTTTTCTACAAGTTCAAGCGTTGCCACTCTACCTGTAACTATTGAGTGTGTTCAAGATAGATTGGGAGTTTCTAAAGAAGTTAGTAGTTTTGTTTTACCTATCGGAGCTACCGTAAACATGGATGGTACAAGTCTTTATCAAGCTGTTGCGGTTGTTTTTTTAGCTCAGTTTCATTATATTGACCTGACTTTTGTTCAGCAATTAACAATTGTACTTACTGCAACACTCGCTTCAATAGGTTCTGCAGCAGTGCCTAGTGCAGGGTTAATCATGATGATGTTAGTGTTAGAATCTGTTGGGCTAAATCCTGCCTGGATTGCAATTATTTTTCCGGTAGATAGAATTTTAGATATGTGTCGTACGGTTGTAAATGTTACAGGAGATGCTTCTGTATCAACTATTATTGCTAAATTTGAGGGCAAATTAACCAAAACATAAAAAAGAAAATCACATGAAGAAAGTTGTCAAAATTGTAGTTGGAATTTTTATAGGACTATTACTGTTAATAGGTATTTTACCTTTTCTTTTTAAGGACAAAATCATACAGTTTGTGAAAGATGAGGCTAACAACAATCTTAATGCCGTAGTTGATTTTGGTGAGTTTAATCTTGATTTAATTCATTCATTTCCTGACTTTAGCTTACATATAGAAAATGTAAGTGTAAAAAATGTTGGAGATTTTGAAGGAAAAACACTTGCAAACATTCCTGATTTGAGAGTAAAATTGGATTTGATGAGCGTCATTTCCGGTGATGAAATAAAAATAAAAAGAATTGCTTTAACCAATCCAACCTTTGGGGTATATGTCTTGGAGGATGGGAGAGCTAACTGGGATATTGCAAAGCCTTCTACCGATTCAACTTCTAACGAAGAAGAGGAAAGTTCAGGTTCATTTAAACTCGCATTACAAGAGTTCTCTTTAGAAAATTGTGATTTGATATATGATGATAAATCTTTAGCATTTTATATGGATGCCGTTGGACTTGACTATACTCTTTCAGGGGATTTTACGGCTGATTTTACGGCATTAAAAAATACACTTCAAATTGATACCATGAATATGGTGTACGATAATGTTAAGTACCTAAACCAAGTTTTAATTGATGTTAAAGCAGATTTAGATGCCGACCTAAAAAACAGCAGATATACCTTTAAAGAAAATGAATTTAAGCTAAATGAATTGCTGTTTGGTTTAAATGGATGGGTAGATATGTCTCATGAATCAGATATTTCAATGGATTTAGCATTTAGTGCAGAAAAATCTGACTTCAAAAATTTTCTTTCTCTTGTGCCTGCTATTTATGCTAATGATTTTGCAAGTGTAAGCGTAAAAGGAAACTTTGCTTTTAACGGAACTGCTTCAGGTAAATATACCGAAACAGCTTACCCTGCATTTGATTTAAACTTTTTAGTTGAAAATGGACTTATTAATTATCCTGATTTACCAAAGTCTATAGCTAAATTAAATATTGACTTAAACGTTTCAAATCCTGGTGGAACAGATGATCAAACCATTATTGATTTGAAAAAAATGCAGATGGAAATGGCTGGAAATCCATTTAATATGAAAATGAGATTAACCACTCCAATTTCTGACCCAAATATTGATGCTCAATTTAAAGGAATTATTGATTTGGCAACGGTAAAAGAAGTAGTGCCACTTGAAGAAGGAGAAGAGATGAATGGTGTGATTAATTCTGATGTCACTATAGCCGGCCGATTAAGCTCTATTGAAAAGGAGGAGTATGAAAAGTTCAACTGTGCAGGAAAATTAATCATAACGGCCCTTGATTATAAAGCAAAAGATTTACCATATACAGTTGCCTTAAATAAAATGAGCTTAGAGTTTTCACCAAAGTTTGTCCAAATGGATGAGTTTGATGCAAAAGTGGGTAAGTCTGATTTCAAAGCCAGTGGTCGATTAGAAAATTTTATTGCTTATGCTTTAAAGGATGAGGAAACGCTTTATGGTAAATTAGACTTTAGCTCTTCATTTATGGATGTAAATGAGTTTATGACAGAGGAAGAAGGTGAAGCGACTACTACAGAAGGAGTTGAGGAAGAACCTTTAACAGTGGTTGAAATTCCTAAGTACATTGATTTTACCATGAACTCTAAAATAGACAGACTTCTTTATGATAATATGGATATTACTAATATGGGTGGAAAAATCATTATAAAGAATCAACAACTGGTAATGGAAAATGTTGGAATGAACTTATTGGACGGTAAATTCACAATGGATGGATATTACGAAACAACCAACCCTGCTGAACCAACCGTAAACTTTAAAATAGGTATGGCAGATTTTGATTTCCAAAAAACTGCTCAAACTTTTAATACTATGGTTGAAGCAGCACCAATGTTAGAATATTGTAAAGGAATGTTTTCTACTAAGTTAAACTTTTCGGGTAAGTTAGACCAAAACATGGAAATTGTAATGAACTCACTTACAGGAGACGGAGACCTTAAAACAAAAAACATGATAGTGGAAGGTTTTAAACCAATGGTAAAAGTTTCGGAAGTGCTTAAAAACAATGAGTTGAGTAGAATGATTATTGGTAATTCAAATATGTCTTATGAGTTTAAAGACGGTAGATTCTATTTAGCCCCATTTGACATGAAGCTAGGAAAAGGTAAGGCAACTATGGATGGCTCTAATGGTTTCGACCAAACCATGGATTACAAAATGAAAGTTGAAATACCAAGATCTGAACTAGGAGCTTTATTTAATGATGCAGCAAACAACGCAAGTAATGCTTTGGCTGGTGCTACAGGAGTTAAAGTGAATTTAAAGGAAGTAATTAAATTTAATGTTGGAATAGGTGGAACGAATACCGAACCAAAAATTACTACTGACTTAAAAGAGGCTCAAAAAGATTTAACTGAAGATATTAAAGAGCAAGTAAAGGAACAAGTAAAAGAGAAAGTGGATTCTGTTAAAAAAGAGATTAAAGAAGATGTAAATAAAGAGATTGATAAAATAATGGCAGATGCAAGAGCGCAGGCAGATAAAATTAGGAAGGAAGGAAAAAGTGCGGCAGACGCTATTAGAAAAGAAGGTTACGCTAATGCTGACCAGTTAGTTGCAGACGCTAAAAATCCAATTGCTAAAAAAGCTGCTGAAATTGCGGCTGATAAACTTAGAAAGGAAACTGATGCAAAAGCACAGAAAGTAGAAGATGAAGCAAATAAAAAAGCAGACCAATTAGTTGCTGACGCACAGGCTAGGGCTGATGCTTTGAAGAATAAATAAAGTTTGGCAGAATAATTGAATAATTATCAACATTAAACGTTGAAGCTTAAACTTATTTTACCTTTGCATTGCATGAAACGAATTTGGGTTTACATCTTATTTTTTGGTGCTGTTAATTCTTTGTTTTCTCAAGAAAATCCTTGCTGGGAACCTTCTAAGAAAGCTTTAAAAGCTTACGATAAGTATAG
>CALALS010000013.1 GCA_937925525.1 uncultured Flavobacteriales bacterium
AAACATTGGGATTCTATTGTTGCGCTTGTATTTCATTTTACCATTGGCGGGTTAATCTTTTATTATGGCGGTTGGCAAATCGGATTATGTGCTTTTTTAATTCCTGCTTTGCTTTCAAGTGCTATGGGCTCGTATTTGTTTTATGCACAACATAATTTCCCTGATGTAGTCTATGAAGAAAAAGAAGGTTGGACTTACATTGGCGCAGCACTAAACTCATCTAGCTACATGGATTTAAATCCTGTTATGCATTGGTTTACAGGAAACATTGGTTACCACCATATTCATCATACTAACCCAAGAATTCCTTTTTACAGGCTACCTGAAGTGTATCAAAATATTAAAGAGTTTCAAAATGCTAAAAAAACTAGCTTGAGTATTCGTGATATTATGAAATGTCTTCAATTAAAAGTTTGGGACCCTGAAAAAAGAAGAATGCTTACCAAAAAAGAACTTTACGCTTAACTTATTATGTTATCACGGCCAAGAAGAAATAGAGCGAATGAAGCCATCAGAGGTTTAATGAGAGAAACCGTTCTGTTACCAAGCAATTTAATTTATCCTCTTTTTTTAGTGAATGGAAGCAAGAAAAAAATTGCTATTAAATCGCTTCCGGGCATGTTTCGTTTTTCTACCGATAATGCTTTAAAAGAAATAGAAGCGTGTATGAAATTAGGCATTACTTCTTTTGTCCTTTTTCCGGTGGTAGATGAAAAGTATAAAACCAAAGATGCAAAGAATGCTTACTCTAAAAACTGTTTTTACTTTGATGCCATTACAACCATCAAAAAGAAGTTTCCAAATGCTTTTTTAATTAGTGATGCTGCTCTTGACCCATATAGTTCTGATGGCCATGACGGCTTGGTAAAAAACGGAAAGATTTTAAATGACGAAACTTTAGAAGTTTTAGGAAAAATGGCTGTCGCACAGGCAGAATCAGGCATTGATATGATTGGCCCATCAGACATGATGGATGGAAGAGTGCAATACATTCGAGAAGAGTTGGACGATAATGGATTTAAAGACATTGGCATCATGTCTTACACCGCAAAGTATGCCAGTAGTTTTTACGGACCTTTCCGTGACGCCTTAGACTCTGCTCCAAAAAAAGGAGATAAGAAAACGTATCAGATGGATTTTGCCAATAAAACGGAAGCGCTGCGTGAAGCATTTTTAGATGAAAGCGAAGGAGCAGATGTGCTGATGGTAAAACCGGCTCTTTGTTATTTAGATATTATTCAGGACTTAAAGCAAAATACGACACTACCTATTGCGGCTTACAATGTAAGTGGAGAATATGCCATGCTGAAAGCCGCAGCCCAAAACGGTTGGTTAAATTATGAGTCTGCCATGATAGAAATGCTGACCAGCATTAAGCGTGCAGGAGCCGACATGATTTTAACTTATTCCGCAAAAGATTTTGCTGCTTGGTATAAAAAGACAAATTAATTCGTCATTCTGAGTAAGTGAAACGAATGAAGAATCTAATTCTCTAATATGGAAAGAGGTGGTTATGTATATATACTTACTAACTTTAACTATAATGTTCTTTATACAGGAGTTACTTCAAGTTTAAGGGAGCGTATTTTTGAGCATAAATCAAATAAATATCCAAATAGCTTTTCAGCTAAATATAGAACTCACAAGTTAGTTTATTATCAAGGATTTAAAAGCATAGAAGAAGCCATTATTCATGAAAAGAAAATTAAAGGATGGGTTAGAAATAAAAAGATTGATTTAATTAACTTATTTAACCCTGAATGGAGTGATTTATATGAAAAAATTAATGAATTCGACTAATTTTAGTACTTTTCCAATGCATTTATAATTTAGACTCTTCATCGCTAAAGCGACTCAGAGTGACGTTGTTTTTTCGTCATTCTGAGTAAGTGAAACGAATGAAGAATCTAATTCTCTAATATGGAAAGAGGTGGTTATGTATATATACTTACTAACTTTAACTATAATGTTCTTTATACAGGAGTTACTTCAAGTTTAAGGGAGCGTATTTTTGAGCATAAATCAAATAAATATCCAAATAGCTTTTCAGCTAAATATAGAACTCACAAGTTAGTTTATTATCAAGGATTTAAAAGCATAGAAGAAGCCATTATTCATGAAAAGAAAATTAAAGGATGGGTTAGAAATAAAAAGATTGATTTAATTAACTTATTTAACCCTGAATGGAGTGATTTATATGAAAAAATTAATGAATTCGACTAATTTTAGTACTTTTCCAATGCATTTATAATTTAGACTCTTCATCGCTAAAGCGACTCAGAGTGACGTTGTTTTTTCGTCATTCTGAGTGAGTGAAACGAATGAAGACTCTCAACAAAAAGTATGTCCAAAAAAATTAAAATAGGAATAGTTACCGCCTCTGACAGAGCTGCCAATAATGTATATGAAGACCTCAGCGGAAAAGCTATTATAGATTGTTTAAACGATTATCTTATCTCTGAGTGGGAGCTAGTTTATAGGTTATTGCCGGATGAACAACACTTAATTGAATCTACCTTAATCGAATTAGCCGACAAAGAAAATTGTTGCTTAATAGTAACCACAGGCGGTACAGGCCCATCAAAAAGAGATGTTACCACAGAAGCTACTGAAAAGGTGTGCGAAAAACTACTACCCGGATTTGGTGAACAGATGCGAGCCGTTTCTTTACAGTATGTTCCTACGGCCATTTTGTCAAGGCAAACAGCAGGCATAAGAAGCAACTCATTAATTGTAAACCTTCCCGGCAAGCCAAAATCTATTAAAGAATGTTTGGATGCTGTTTTTCCGGCAATTCCTTATTGTATTGATTTAATTGAAGGTCCTTACCTAGAGTGTAATGCTGAAAACATTAAGGTGTTTAGGCCAAAGAAATAATCTATGACTACTCAAGACCTGCTTAACTGCTACAATAGAATTTCTCCTTACGTTCACAAAACACCGGTTTTGCATTCTCGCTTAATCAATGAATTAGTAAGTGCTGAAGTTTTTTTTAAGTGTGAAAATTTTCAAAAAATGGGCGCCTTTAAATTCAGGGGTGCTACTAATGCCGTTTTACAATTAACGGATGAACAAAAACAAAAAGGAGTAGTAACTCATTCTTCAGGTAATTTTGCTCAGGCATTAGCTTTAGCTGCAAAAAATAGCGGTGTAAAAGCCTTTATTGTAATGCCCAATAATGCTACTGCCGTAAAAAAAGAAGCCGTAAAATCTTATGGCGGAATAGTAATAGAATGTGAACCCACATTAGCCGCCAGAGAAAAAGCCGCTAAAGAAATTCAAGAAAAGGAAGGCGCTACATTTATTCATCCATCTAATGATGATGAGGTAATTCTAGGGCAAGGAACGGCTTGTTATGAACTTCTACAAGATTATCCTAGTATAGAATTTGTTTTTACGCCTGTGGGTGGCGGAGGCTTGATTGCAGGTACTGCTTTGTTTGCTCATTTTTTTGGAAAAAACTGTAAGGTAATTGGTGGCGAACCAATGGAGGCAGATGATGCTTTTCGCTCGTTACAAAGTGGAAAAATAGAAAGTAATACTAGCACAAATACTATTGCAGATGGATTAAAAACACAGCTAGGCGATAGAAACTTCCCGATTATTCAACAATATGTTGACCATATTGTAAGAGTTTCCGAGCAAGAAATTATTAATGCAATGAAACTAATTTGGGAGCGAATGAAAATAATTGTTGAGCCCTCATCCGCTGTCGCTTTAGCTGCATTAATTCAAGAAAAGGCAAAATATAAAGGCAAAAAAGTAGGTGTTATTTTGTCTGGTGGAAATGTAGATTTAGCTCATCTTCCTTTCTAAAAATCACTTCCTATACAAAGCCTAAAAATTATTTTAACTTTGGGTGTCCAAAAACAATTCATGAAGAGTCTTACCATAGATATTCACACACACATTTTACCGGAAAACATTCCTCATTTTAAAAAGAAATTCGG
>CALALS010000014.1 GCA_937925525.1 uncultured Flavobacteriales bacterium
CAATTAAAGACTGAATAGTAAAGTCATGGCTATGACTAGCGTCTATTTCTTCCAACTGGTCTTTGACGATATCTTTCTTGTCAAGAACCTTTCTGGGCAACAATAATAAAAGAACGATAATAAGAATGGCTGCTGCAATGGCAACGTATTGTTGTTTGCTAAGCTTTGCCATTCAATTACTATTTCACTTTCTGCTTAACTTTATTTAAGAAAGTTTTAGCAGGTTTAAATGCAGGGATGTTGTGTGCAGGAATAATAATTGTAGTGTTCTTAGAAATATTTCTTCCTGTTTTTTTAGCTCTCTTTTTAATAATGAAGCTTCCAAATCCTCTCAAATAAACATTTTCTCCTTTTACCATTGATTCTTTTATTGTTTTCATAAAAGACTCAACTGTAGCTTGTACAGCAGCTTTTTCTACACCTGTTTTCTTCGAAATTTCTGCAACAATGTCTGCTTTTGTCATATCTATAATAAATTTAACTAATTAAAATTCAACCTCTTAAATTTTCGGGCTGCAAATATAGTGTTATTATTTCGATAACAAAATTTTTTCTTATTCTTTGTCAATTACGCAAGTAGTACGTTTTGTAGAGTAATTAATATTTTGTAAGGGTCTACACATTTTATAAAATTTAATTTATTTTAATAAAAGATGATTTTGGGCAGTTGTGAACCTAAAAATTTTCCAGCACCCATTCCCCTATTCTTGCGAAATAGGGTTGCATTAAATTATATAGTGTTTTTATGTCATTAACATACTGTAATCTATATCTTGGACAACATCTCTTATTTCAATAACATTATTATTAAAGGTTTTGGTTGCCAACCTTATAACCTTTCTGATAAAAGTAGTTAGTCTAAACGTTGTTTTTATACCCTCTGTCTTTTTTGAAAAAACTTCTAGTATATATTGGTATAAATTATTGCAAAAAGCTGCCATAATATAAAATACAGTGTTTTCTGCCAGATTTGAAAATGGTGGATATTTCCATCCGAAATCATTTCTTAGATAATCAAAGTTTCTTTCACTATTTCCTCTGTCAAGATATAATCGGATTATTTCTTCATCAGAACTCTCCATATCATTCGTAATTATACATTGAACCGTTTCTCTTTTTCTAAGTTTTTTGTACATCACACATCTGCATTTCAACCCAGTATAAAGTTCATGCTCCACAGAATAAAATAAGTATTCACCGCAGTATTCGGAGAGCTCCATTTCAGCTTTTTGCCAATCCGACTCATTAGTATTATTATATAGATTTTTGAGTTTAACAGTTCGGTGAGCCCTTATGTAATACTGTTTGCCAGTTGAGTTTAAGTAGTCAAATATTTCTGCTGAATACCCAGCAGCATCAATTCTAATTTTATCTACCTGTATGTTGTTTTTTTCTAAATTTTTAATCGTTTTTTTATAGAAATCAAGTATCTTATATTTTGGAGATACATTTCCTAACCTTCCCTCAACCCCTACACAAAGTTTATCTATAAATGCCACACAAGGATTATATCCAACAATATCTTTTTTGTATGATAATGTTGCATCATTAACCGTAGTTGGTAGTACTATTGTGTCTATATCTAAAATATGTTGTTTGTTTTTTAGGATACCCATTAGGTTAAGTGTAGATGCTAAAAAATTATTTAACTTTTGGTTATAGTTAGTTGTATTAGTTACCATCTTTCTAATGCCTATACTTTCTTCGCTCTGTGTTTTAGCTTTAAGTGATTTAAAAACTCTTCCAATTGTGTCGTGACTTGGAATTACTTGGTTAGGTAATAGGTTTAAATATTTTCTGATAGATTCAATTTGAAATATCTTTTTATTTCCGCAAAATGTTGAGTTAACCCAACTTAACAGCACCTGACTGTAAGTGTATTTTGAATTAGCCTTTCGCTTACCAAGAAAATTGTCAATATGCTCGGCTAATTTTAATTTTTTAACCTGATTATTTATAAAATTTAAACCACCAAAAACGTTGATGCTCTCATCTTTTTTTCTTACTTTTACTCTCATAAATTACTCTTTATAAAAGGTAGGTTTGAATATTTTGCGGTATTGACCTACCTTTTTGCTTTTAATAATGTTGTAATTATCAGCTAATTTAATGCCAAAGACTTAATAGTCAGTTACTTAAGTAAGGTGCTATTAAAAGATATATCTGTAATTAGTTTAGTAAATATAGTTTGGTATAGGTATGGATTAAACTAAGGATAGGGGAAATTTATCCTCCAAACTTTAGGTACAGAAAACCGAAATTATTTTTTCTGTATATGGTTATCAGACTTATTGATTAAGATTCAATAATAGAATATTTGATTTTATCTTGTAAAATTTTGTTAGTAGGATTCTCAGTGAAATGAAGTTTCTGATACATGTGATGTATTATTCTGCCAGTAATAGCAAACCTCATATACCTACTAAATGACTTTTGTCTAGTCTTTGGTAATTTTAAGGAATACTCCAAAACTCTGTTATGAATGTAGGTGGCTAATTCTTTTTTATTATAGTTTAAAGATTCATCAGTAAATACGGTGCAATAATTAATCAGGTTTTGTAGGTTATATTTTTCAGTTTTATTTTCCTTTAACCTGCATTCAAAATCAATAGTTGAATTAATTAATTGGGAAATTATCTTAGCCTTTTTATTTTCGGATTCGTTCAATAGAGACGTGTTTAATATTTTTTTAGCAACATTTTTTACATCACTATTATTCATGTCAATAAAGGATAGCAATTTGTATATTAATCTTGTGGGAATTTTATCACCCCTCTTCATACAATATTCAATATACATGCCGTAAGAAGAGTAAGCTATCATTTTTTCTTCTGGGATAAAAAACACTAGCTTTAATCCAGCTTTTTTATTTTTCTTCTGACTCACTATCTAAAACGAAATATTTTCTAATATGACGGACACATAAGTGTTTAAGGACTTTCTCATTTAACTTTGTGTTTGTCTGAAAAAAACTCTTCTAAAGTTATTCCGTGAATATTTAATATGACTAAAAGACTTTTGATGGTCATATTTGATTTTCCTTTTTCAATCCGCCAGTAATGCATCCGTGACATATCATTTTTAATAGCAAAATTTTCATAGCTGGTATAGCCACTGTCAACTCTTAATTTTTCTAGCCTTTTGCCTATGTCTTTAAGTACATCATCAATCCTTTTCATTGGCTGAAAGTCTAAATAATATATTTTTATGGTTACAACATTTGTGGTGTATCTTTTTATGGTGTATATTTGGTTTTAATTTTTAAATTTTAACACATGAAAAAAGTATCGTTACTATTACTAGCTGTGAGTTTAGCAACTTTTAGCTGCAAGAAAAAGGGCTGTATTGATAAAGAAGCCACCAACTATAATGAAAAAGCAAAGAAAGATGATGGTACCTGTATCTTTCCAAGTGCATTAATGGAGGGGACATATAACGTAACAGAAAGTTGTTACGGACTCGGGAATGATAATTACACCATTACAATAGTTGCTACTGGAAATACTACGGTTAGGATAAACTCTATACTAGGCGGAACGGCTAGCATGATAGGCTCAACAACTGATGGTAAGTCATTAAAAATAAATGCACAATCTGCTATTCCTGATAAGTCAAACTATTACTGGGATATGGATAATGGAGCCACAGGTTTTTTAGATGGAAATACTCTAACATTAAATTACCAAATGGACGATATTTTATATGGTAATAATTATGGGACTGTAAATTGTACTGCTACTTGTAATAAATAAAATAGCTTAGTTCTTGTTAAAAGGTGTAATTTATAATAGGTTGTATAACTTATTGTAAGTTGCTGATTTAAAACGAAATAAATATTTTATTTTACGTATAAATACCTAGTAATTAATAAGATAATTACAAAAAAATTAACATTTTTTTTATTTTGGTGTATAACAAAATAATATATTTGCCGTATGAAGTGGAAAATTGAGCCTCAAAACTCAATTTATACTAAATGGATTATTTACTTAATCTACCTAGAATTATGAATACTAACCCAATAGTTGTTCAAGAACGAATGTCAATTGACAACACTGATTGGATACACTCCCAAGTCCAAAAGAAAAAACAGCAGTCAGAGCCAGATGATTTAATTGATGCCCACCAAGATGGTATTATGAAAGGAATTACAAGACACGAGAGAGTTTTACAGGCTGCACTTAATGAAAATTTGATAAAAATTTTTGAAATCAGTGAAAAATATTTTCATGAAGTAAAGAATAACTTATCTCCTAAAAACATGTATATCAAAGTTCATAATATTACATGTTATGAATCCTTGATAATAGTGAATAAAAAGAAATATCTCAATCGTTCACAAAGAGCTGAAGCTTATGAAAAAATGAGAGATATTAACAACTTAATAAAATCAGAAATTTTTAGAATTTCTTTTTCATTTAAAACTGAGTCAGAAAATTTAAATGAAGATAGTATCATTTCTGATGGATTCTTTTTTAAGTATGCCCCTAAGTCACGCAAGACACAATAAAAAAGCTTTTAGTTTTTTACAAAGCTCATCAAATGCTAAATTTTATGATTGGGAGGTAACAACTGCTTTTTATTCTGCACTTCATTATGTAAAGGCAGAACTATTTCCTAATCAATATGAGAGTCCAGTCAATGGAAAAATTAAAAAATACAATAGTTTTGAGTCGTATTATAGAGATGCGAAATCTAAAGATTCGGAACTCAATAAACATCAGGTGTTACTTGATTTAGTAGAAGAATATTTGCAAGAAATTTGGGATGATTACAAAACCCTTAAGGACAATTGTTGGACGGCTAGATATGATGATTATAAAATTGACCCTGACATCGCAAATTTGGCATCTGATTGCTTAACAACAATTGCCGATTTATGTGAACCCAATTGATATGATTGATAAGTTAAGTTATGGGTTAAATATTTTTATAAGTTAATATAGCCGAGTTGTGGGTTATGAGTAATCTTAAAAATAAATCAGAAATAAATATTGAGTCCGCTCAAATGTTACAAGATAAATGTTATTATCCTTCGGTTATCCATTGCGCATATTATAGTTGTGTGCAATACATGAAGTACATAGCGATTAATAAACTAAATAAAACCAATGAGCAAATAGAACAAGAAAGGGTGGCGGAAGGAAAAGGAACTCATCAATATTTAATTAATTTGTTTACATTAGAGTTTCAAAGTGAAACTAGAGAGAAAAAAAATACTTTTAAGGAAATAAAAAATCTTAAAAAATTAAGAGAAAAAGCTGACTATTCTGATTTCGGAATTGGTCATGAAGAAGGAAGAGATTCAATTAGTATGGCTAAAACAATAGTTGCGCTGCTTAAAGGAAAGTTTTAAAATGGAAGTTAAAGATTTTTGTATAAAAAAAATTGAAGGATTAGTTGCTGACTACAATGGGGCTAAGTTTAGATTAGAAATTGACGAACATGGTCAAATGGTAACCATTGAATGTTCTCCAAAATACCTAATGGAAGATGAAGATTTTTTAACACTGACTGATAAAATTGAAAGTGAATTTATACAATCTTTTCCTGACTATAATTTACATTTTATTTCTCCAGAAAATATTGTTCCGATAAGTAAAGTTGATTATGAAAAAGAAGGATGGTGTTTCTCTATTACTGAGTTAAAAGAAACTTTAAAAGGTTTAGATGAAATACATCATATTTATCAAAAATTACCTTCTTCTAATGAATTAGTTAATAACATGCTAAATCAATCTTTTTCATTACTTTCTAAAAGAAAAAATGATTTCATGGAAATTTCAAATCATTTTAATGACATTAATCAAAATTTTTCTGAAATATTTGATTATAATATATCCCAAAATAACTTAATAAGTGTATCGGTAGAAAATATAGAAGTACAAGAGGATGATTTAGAGTTTATTGATTCTAAGCCAGACGAATTAATAGAAATAGAGAGCAACAAATATCAAAAAGAAGAATTGCTATTTGCAGCATAAGTTATGGAAAAAGAAAAAAACAATACAGAATCAGGGTTTCTTGTAAAGAATATAATTTTACTACAAAGCAACTTTGTTAGACAAGCACAGCTAATTCAGGAACAGAGTAGAGTAAAGTCTACCTCTGATATTAATCTAGGAGTAAATGTAAAAGGCAATGAAGTTTTTGTGCAAGAAACATTAACCTATGTTCAAACAGGAGATGATAAAAAACAAATAGAAGCGGTAATTTCTATGGTTGGTGTTTTTGAACAAGTTGGGGAAAGCAAAATTAAATCTTTAGAAGAATTTGGAAATATTAATGGTGGGGCTATTATTTTTCCTTTTATAAGAGAGCATTTTGCTGGATTAATGTTAAAGGCTGGATTAGGTAATGCATTGTTACCACCTGTTGACTTTACTAATCCTAAAATAGTTACGGATAATTGATTTAAGAAGGTTTGCTCAACTTTCTATAAGACTAGTTAATTTATTTTTTTGGTAAAAAAATCTTTTATGGAGAATACACTTAAAGATTTGATAGGAAAGACATTTACTTACAATCCCACTAATGAAGGCGTAGTTGTAATGTCAATAAGAGAGGTTGATAACAACATTCAAATCAACTTTAGAACTCCTTTTACGCATATCATTTTTGGGGCTGTTTCTTCTTGTGATTTAAATACGTTTCGCCAATTTTTTTCTTTGAAGAAATAACAACATCTCTTGATTCTGCGGTTACACAAGAAAACCCATACTCCCAATCTCCGTCAATCTCAATTGTCCTATTAGCCCGAATAACCCCCAACCCATAATCCTTATACTTATCCAAAATGCCAATTAAACTGGTGTGTACTCTTTCTAATTCAAGAAATATCTCTTGCTTTATTTTATCGGTCATTTTTTCCATACATATAGTTTTGATAATTATATTTACTTAATAATAGATTTAACAAGGGTTTTCATTTACTTGCGTAATTGACAATTCTTGATTTTTGAAAAAAGACGAAACGGTGAATTTATCAGGTGAATTAGCAAAATGGTACGAGCAAAACAAACGAGAATTACCATGGCGGTTTACTAATGATCCCTACAAAATTTGGCTCTCTGAAATTATTCTTCAACAAACCAGAGTAAATCAAGGTTGGGAGTATTATGAAAAATTTGTGGAACACTTTCCCACCATAAAAGACTTGGCCAATGCAAAAGAAGATGCCGTTTTAAAATTGTGGCAGGGTCTAGGCTACTACTCTAGAGCCAGAAACTTGCATTTTGCTGCTAAGCAAGTAGTTAAGGAATATAAAGGTAAGTTCCCTACTTCCTACGAAGATATTATAAAGCTCAAAGGAGTTGGCGAATACACCGCAAGCGCTATTTCTTCAATAGCATACAGTGAGCCGAAAGCTGTTGTTGACGGAAATGTATTTAGAGTTTTAGCAAGACTATTTGGTATTAAAACTCCTATTGATACAGGCAGAGGTAAAAAAGAGTTTGTTGAAGTTGCTTATAAAGTTTTAGACAAAAGAAATCCAGGCAACCACAATCAAGCCATGATGGAATTTGGAGCTTTGCAGTGCACGCCTAAAAATCCCGATTGCGGCAACTGCATTTTTAGAAGTGAATGCTTTGCTTTTAAGAATAACTTAGTGCATGAATTACCGGCTAAAGAAAAGAAGGTAAAAATTACCAACCGCTATTTCATTTATTGCATTCTGGAAAACCAGAAAGGAGAAATTTTAATAGAAAAGAGAGCTGAAAATGATATTTGGAAAGGCCTCTATCAGTTCCCTCTGATAGAAGAAAAAAAGTCCCTGTCTGATAAAAAAAGTATTGAGAAACCCATTTCTCATTTTAACCTTAAAAACGCTAACCTAATTTCTATTTCTGCTCCTTTTAAGCATATTTTAAGCCACCAAAAAATTGAAGCCATTTTTGTGCATTTTAAAGTCACACGATTTCAAAAAAATAATTCATACATAACTATTTACAAAGAAGATTTTATCAATTTTGGTATACCAAAATTGATAGAAAATTATGTGAATAAATATGAATTTTAATTTATATCTTTGTTAAACGAAACATCAACTAAGTTAAATTTTAATCAAGTACAATTATGTCAGTAAACAGAGTAATTTTAGTAGGAAATTTAGGTAAAGACCCAGAAGTAAGACACCTTGACGGTGGTTCTACAATAGCAAAATTTCCATTAGCAACATCAGAGTCATACAAAGATCGAACAACAGGAGAACGAGTAAAACAAACAGAGTGGCATAACATCGTATTGTGGAGAGGACTTGCAGAGGTGGCAGAAAAATACTTAAAAAAGGGAAATCAAGTATACATTGAGGGGAAACTAAAAACCAGAAGTTGGGATAGCGATGGTGTAAAAAAATACATTACAGAGGTAGTAGCAGATAATATGGTAATGATGTCATCAAAGTCATCTAATGACAATGATTCTGGTAATAGTTACGAAAGCTCTTCAGCCACTAGTGATGCTGTGGATAATTCATCAGACCCAATTGATGACTTACCATTCTAAGTCTAACTAATTTTTTAAATTTTGGACGAACCTCCCCAGACCGATTTATTTCTAGAGATTATATTTCAACCATTATCAATGGAGCATGTATTGCTTTTGTTGATAATGGTTGTTCTTATTATATGTTCAGGGCTAATTTCAGGCTCTGAAGTGGCGTTTTTTTCGTTAGGACCTGCTCAGATGCAAGAGCTGGAAGAATCTGAAACAAATTATGGAAATAAAGCACTTTCGCTATTAGAAAAACCTAAACGACTTCTAGCAACTATTCTTATTGCCAACAATTTTGTAAATGTTGCTATTGTAATGGTTTCTGCCTATTTTATGAATAGCTTTATTGATTTTGGCAACCACCATCTTCTTGAATTTACTGTGCAGGTAGTTGTGGTTACATTCATCCTTTTACTTTTTGGTGAAGTATTACCAAAAGTTTTTGCCACAAAAAAAGCGACAGTAATTATCAAATTAATGGCAATACCTTTAGTAGTATTATCTTTTCTATTTAAAGGGTTTAGTTCATTATTGGTTTCTTCAACTTCTTTTATTGATAGAAAATTTAAAAAGAAAGGACACAATGTTTCTGTGTCAGACCTATCTAATGCATTAGAATTAACTTCAGACATTAACGAAGAAGAAGAGCAAAAGATTTTAGAGGGCATTGTAAAGTTTGGAGATACAACTGTTCGCCAAATCATGATTCCGAGAACAGAGATTTTTTCGATTGATTATGAAAACTCTTTTGAAGAAGTAATGAAATATGTTTTAGATGCAGGATTTTCAAGACTTCCGGTTTATCAAGAAACCAATGATAACATTATAGGAATTTTATACATCAAAGATTTAATTCCACATTTTAAAAATACTAATTACGACTGGCATCAAATTCTAAGAAAACCTTTTTTTGTTCCTGAATCTAAAAAGTTAGATGACTTACTAAAGGATTTTCAGCACAGAAAAGTGCATTTAGCTATAGTGGCGGATGAATACGGTGGTACTAAAGGAATTATAACTCTTGAAGATATTTTAGAAGAAATTGTAGGAGACATTAGTGATGAGTTTGATGATGAAAATATTGTTTACTCCAAGTTAGATGATAACAACTATATTTTTGACGGTAAAGTGATGCTGTCAGACTTATACAAAGTGCTTGATATTGATGGTAACGATTTTGAAAAAGAAAAAGATAGTGCCGATACATTAGCCGGATTTTTAATTGAGCAGAACGGAAAAATCCCTAGAGTAAAAGAGAAAATAAAATTTAATAATTACCTTTTTACTATTGAATCAGCTGACAATAGAAAAATAAAGCGAATAAAACTTACCATTGAAAATGAGGCTGAATAAGATTTTTTTATTGTTATTATTTATTCCGTTTTGGAGCTGTGAGGAAGAAGTATATACTCCTAAGCCAAAAGGATATTTTAGAATAGATTTACCTGAGAAAAACTATGTAAAGTACGACAAAGATTGCCCGTTTACATTTGAAGCGCCAACTTACTCTGCTATTAGCTACTACCAAAATCAAACTGAGCCATGTTGGTTTAATATTGATTACAGAAGGTTTCATGCAAGGCTACATTTGAGTTACAAAAAAGTAGAAAACAACCTGAGAGATTATACTGAAGATTCTAGAAGTTTTACTCAAAAACACATAGTAAAAGCAACTGACATAAGAGAAAACATGGTGGTAGATGACTCTTTAAAGGTGTATGGAGTCGTTTACGAAATAGACGGCAATGTGGCTTCCTCAATCCAGTTTCACTTGACAGACAGCACACAACACTTTATTAGAGGTTCTTTGTACTTTGATTCTAAACCAAACGCTGATTCTTTAGCTCCTGTGCTAGATTTTCTAAAAGAAGATATATACCACATGGTCGAAACTTTCAAGTGGAAGTAGATTACCTCAACTTTAAAAACAAATTCATTTCCAGGCTAATCAAAAAAGCTGACAACACTAAATGAACAGGCTGCATAATAGCCGGTACTCCAAAATAATACATAATAATTCCTGTAGCTGTACTAAACACCATAATAGCTAAAATCAAACTTATCTCTTTTTGCTCATTTATTTTTTTAAGTTTTAAAAACATCCAAATCGTTATTGCTAAAAGAAGTAACGAAAAGGTTCGGTGAATATAAAACCATGTATTTGGATTAGCTAACCAATTATCTCGAGAAGTAGTTGAAGCAATCTCATCAATAAACTCTCTTACTTGTGTTCCCATTAAAACTTGAATGAGTGTAAGAACAATTATAGCAATGCTTAACCATTTTATTTTCTTACCGGCTTCAATTGTTTTATCAGAAAATTGATAAAGTAAATACATCAACGTCATTAAAATAAAAAATGCGGTAAGCATGTGTAACGTTATTTTCACAGGCGATAACACACTTTCTACCACCAATGCTCCCAACCATCCTTCAAAGCCAATCATAAATAAAACAAAAACTGAGAGCAGTATATTTTTCTTGCCATGCTTAAAAGAAGAAACAACCAACAGAAGAGCTGAAAGACCTAGTAAGGCTCCAAACAAACGATTTATATATTCGATATAAGTGTGAGTAGGGTTGTAAATAGTATAATCATGTTCCTCAAATAATGTCCAATTACTTAAATCTGGTTCAGAGGCAGAAGTAAAGTTTTCGTTTGCTTTATATAAGGCATTATCATGCAAAATCATTTGCCCTTTTTGATAAGCATGATTCGGCTGAAATTCAATTTCTGATTGTTGTGAAGGAGGGATATAATATCCGAAACACTTTGGCCAATCCGGGCATCCCATCCCTGAACCCGTCATCCGAACCACACCACCTGCAATAATTACAAGGAATGTAAACGTGATGGTTGACTTAACAAAAAAACTAAACTTACTTTTCATTTCAGCGCTCCAAAAGTAAATAAAAAAGGTGACGCAAATCGTATCACCTTTAATTTATAGAGGTTTCTTATTATTTAATCCTTTACTACTTTCACTACGTCATATCCATCTATTTTTAATAGATAAATTCCGTTTTCAAATAGACTTAAATCTACTTCCAATCTTGAGTTAGAAGTTTTTGCTTCAAGTACTATTTTCCCAAGCATATCTGTAATGCGAATAGTTTTGCTTTCACCTGAATTCAATCCGGATATAATCAAATTATTTTTTGTAGGATTAGGATAAACTGAAATTTTATTGGATGTGTTTTCATTTATACCCACTCCAACAATCGTTACGCTTGAAGTTGCCGTATCACATCCACACATATTACAGGTAATCAATTGCACAGTATAAACTCCATTAGCACCATATGTATGAGATGGGTTAAATTGAGTGCCAGTCCCTGAACCGTCACCAAAATCCCAAGAATATGTATTTCCGTTTGTTGAAGTGTTTGTGAAGTTAACCG
>CALALS010000015.1 GCA_937925525.1 uncultured Flavobacteriales bacterium
GTCGTTTACCATACCATCATTTATGGTATATGTTGAAACCTCATCTTCAAATACTTTTGAAACCCCACTTTTTGAAGCCACCCAAATTTGATTTTTTGAATCGGAAATCAACCATCGTACTTGTTCGTTACACAAACCATCTTGTGTAGATAAATTTTTAACCGAATCATCTTTTACTTTGTAAACTCCATTCCCAAAAGTGGAGACGATAAACTCATTGTTTTGTTCGGTAATTTTTGAGAAATTTTGATTCGGAAGATTGGTAAATACTCTTACAAAGCTGGAATCGTTTTTTAGTTTGAAAATACCATTTTTAGTTATTAGGTATAGGTCATTCTTACTATGACTAAAAATGTCTCTTACGTGTAGGTTTGTTATTCCATGTTGCTCACTATAATAGGTAAAACTATTGTCTTTAAATTGACAAACACCTTCTTCAGTACCAACCCAAAGGGAACCATTGTGCTCGGCAATGGAAATGATAAAGTTATTTGATAAATGTTGTGGAAGTTCAAAATTAGTAAAGGTTTTTCCGTCAAACTTACTAAGATGACCAAGTGTTCCAATCCAAATATTACCATATTTATCTTTAAAAAGAGAGGTTATTTGGTTGTCGGGCAATCCATTTTCGGTAAAAAAGTTCTGAAAATTTTTGCCATCAAACCTGCTTAGTCCACTTCTTGTTCCAATCCACAGGTATCCTAAATTTCCCTGAGTTATGGCGGTTACCTGAGATTGGGCTAATCCATCTTCAACATTATAATTTATAAAATTATACTGCTGTGCTTCAGAAATAAAAACAGATAAAAGAAAACTATATAAGAATAAGTGCTTTAGCCAATTCATCTTGGCAAATGTAACTTAAAGTACATTTATTTGCTCTAAAAAGTCACTAAGTTTTCTTCTTGAAACAGGTATTTTACTTCCATCAGACATAATAGCTATGTTGCCATCATTTCTAGAAAATTCAGAAAGATGTGAAGAAAAATTTATGATGTGAGATTTATGCACTCGCATAAACTTAGATTGGTCTAAAATCTCTTCAAATGACTTAATATTTTTACTACTCATTAGCTTTCTGTTATTGGTTAAGTAAACCTTTGTGTAGCTTTCATCAGCTTCTAGATGAATAATATCTTCCGGTTTTATAATAATATATCCGTTGCTTGAAGGTATTCCTATTGTTTGAGATTTGTTAGCAACTGTTTCGTGAATTAATGCTTTTATTTCATTTACAGATGGAAGGGAAGAATTGTTTTCTTTGTTTTTAGCAATACGTTGAATTGTTTCGGTAACGGCATCAATATCAATTGGTTTTTCTAAGTAGTTAAATGCATTAGCTTTAAACGCCTGTAGTGCATATTCATTATGAGCAGTTGTAAACACAACGGAAAAACTTCTATTTTCAATACTATCTAAAAATGCAAACCCATCTTCTTTAGGCATTTTTATGTCAAGAAATACAATATCTGGGTTAAAATCAATTACTTTTTGTCTTGCTTCTTGTGCTGATTCTGCAGTTTCTATTGCCTCAATTTCAGTGCAGTAGTCTTCTAAAATCATTTTTAAATTTTCACGACAATTAAACTCGTCATCAACAATTAGTGCTCTCATAGTAGTAAATTTTGAACCAATTTATTCAAAACTTTTACTTGAATCAATAAATTTATATTGAACGTATCTATTTTTTGATTAAACGTTTTTTTGAATAAAAAACTTTTTGAGTTTAGCGATGAAATCTGCTGTTCTTCTGTGGGATACAGGGAGTGTTTTGCTGTTGTTAATTAAAACTGATGGGCTTTCGTTTGTTTTATAATCAGTTACATAAATTAAGTTTGTAATAAAGGATTTATGAATTCTAAAAAAAGAATCAGGGAGAATTTCTTCATAGGTTTTGAGTGTTCTTGTATCTAAAAATTTTTCTCCGGTTGAAAAGTGAATATTTGTACAGTTTCCTTCTGCTTCTAAGTAAAGTATTTTATCAAGTTCAACTACTTTAATTCCTTTTTGGTGAGAAATAACTATTTTCTCAATAGTGTTTTTATTTGTGATTTGTTTTTGTAGTAAATCAATAGAGTTAACATATTCTTTTTGGTTTTCTTTTGATCCAAAAATTTGTTCGTAAGCTATGCTAGCTTTTTCAACTGCTGTTATAAGTTCATCAATATCAACAGGCTTTAGTAAATAATGTATGGCAGAAGCATTAAAGGCTCTTATGGCAAATTCTTTAAATGCGGTTACAAATACAACTAAGAAGTCTTTTTTTTCAATTGATTCTAATAACTCAAGACCTTCAATTCCCGAAGGCATTCTAATATCTAAAAAAACAAGATTTGGCTTTAGCTCAGCTATTAGTTCTTTAGCTTTTAAAGTGTTGTCAGCAGTGCCAATAACTTTAATGTTTGGACAGTAATCTCCTAGTAGAATTTTAAGGTTTTCTCTGGCAGGTAATTCATCATCAACAATTAAAGCGGTTAGTTTCTTCATTACTTTCTTTTTCTTCTAAAAATCCCCTTTTTTTCTTTATGCATTTTTTTTGTCTTTTTTAAGTTTTTTTTCATTCGCTTTCTAGTCTTTTTATCCTGAATTCTCTGGTGTCTTTGAATTCCTTCTTCCCGCCCTTTTTTTGCAGCTTCTTCTTTAGCTTTTTCTTGTTTTTCAAGTTGCTTTTTTCTTTTTTCTGCGTTTTGTTGTGAAAAAACAGGATTGCTTAAACTAAATAGAATAATAGGAAAAACCGCTAACAATAATTTCTTTAAGTTCATGTTTCAATTATAAGTATTTTTGTAGTGTAAATAAAAATCATGCGTAATTTATTTTTAATACATCTGTTTTTTATTGTCTTGTTTTTTGGTTGTAGAAAAAACAATCAAAATGTAAATCCAATTCCCTATGTTCCGGTTAATATTACTCTTTATGCCTCTAATCCCGACTTCCAGCCTTTAAATGCCATAGGCAATTATATTTATGTAAACGGTGGTTCTAGAGGAATAATTGTTTATCGAAAAAGTTTAGAAGAATTTGTTGCTCTTGATAGGCATTCTACTTATGAATCAGAGAAAGCTTGTGCAATAGTTACGGTTGAAGCTAATAATGTAACAGCCATTGATGATTGTTCCGGCTCTAGATTCTTGATTAGTGATGGTTCGGTAGTGGAAGGGCCGGCAGTTTATCCTTTAGTTTCTTACCCTACTACTTTTGATGGTAATGTTTTGAGAATTACTAATTAAAGACAACCATTTTCCGTAAACTGTCGTCTTAGCAGATAGAAATCCTATAAACATATACTTTTTACCAAATTAAATTTAATAATTATCTAGATTTGTACTTTATGAATCGACTGCTGATCATTTTAATAGTTTTCCTTTTACCAATTTTTGGTAAGGCGCAGTTAGTTGTTAATACTCCAACTACAGCCGTAAATGCAGTGCAAAATGTTTTATTAGGACCTGGAGTTACGGCTACGAATATCACTTTTGTTGGAACAAACAGACAAATAGGAACTTTTAACGGAACAGCTTCAAATATCGGTCTTGCCAACGGTATTGTTATAGCTTCAGGTGATGTTAATTTGGCAGTAGGTCCAAACAATAATGTTGGTCAAGGCTCTTCGGAAGTTTATAATAATGGAGATGCTGATTTAACTTCTATTTCGGGCCAAACTATGCATGATGCAGCAGTTTTAGAATTTGATTTTGTACCTACAGGAGATTCTATTGAGTTTAGATATGTTTTTGCTTCTGAGGAATATAACGAATACGTTTGCTCAAGTTTTAACGATGCTTTTGGCTTTTTCTTAAGTGGTCCGGGAATTACTGGTCCATTTTCAAGTCCGGGAGCATTTCCTGGTGGCTCGCAAAATATTGCATTAATACCGGGAACAACCACATACGTTACAATAAATACAGTTAATAATGGAAATGTTGGTGCTTTTGGCACTCCGGGAGGATGTCCTGCGGGAGGGCTAGGTAGTTCTATCTATTTTGTTGATAATGATAACCCACCAGGTAATACAGTTCAGTTTGACGGATTTACGGTTGTTTTAACTGCAAAAGCAGCAGTTCAGTGTGGACAAACCCATCACATAAAATTGGCTGTTGCTGACGCTTTTGATGATGCGTATGATTCTGGCGTATTTATTGAGGCCGGTAGTTTTAAGTCTAATCAAGTTAAGTTAAATTCAAATATTGATATTTCAAATGGAGATTCTGTGCTTTATGAGGGATGTGGCGTTGCTAATCTGGTTTTTTCAAAATCAGATACCATAGGCACTCAAACAGTGAAGTTTACAATTTCCGGAACAGCAACTAATGGAGTAGATTATCCCTTTGTGCCTGATAGTATAGTTTTTCAACCGGGACAGGATACTGCCGTAGTTTCTATTTCCGGTTTAGTTGATGGAATAGCAGAAGGTCTTGAGAAAGTTACGATTACTTATATTCAAATGATTTGTGGAAAGGCTGATACTCAAATGGTAACTTTTTACATAGCCGATTTTGACTCTCTGGTTATGATACCAAATGACACTACAATTTTATGTCCCGGAGACTCAGTTCAGATATGGTTTGATATACTAGGACCACCTTATACTATTCAATGGCAGCAGGCTGGACAAACGGTGGATACTATAGTTGTTAAGCCCCTTGCATCAACTTATTATGTGGCAACTATTACCGATACATGTGGTGTGTACGTCAAAACAGATTCCGTTTTGGTTACCATACCAAATTATCTTTTAGAGCTAAATATGCCAAATGATACCATAAAAGTCTGTCCTCAGGAGAATTTTACCCTTTTTGCTGATGTGGGTAATTCCTCCTCTCCTCCATTTACATACTTATGGAGCAATGCGGCCACTAGCTCAAGCATAAATGTATCGCCCTCAGCAACCACTACTTATAGTGTTACAGTTACTGATTTCTGTGGAAGCACAATTACCGATAGTGTAACAATTACTGTAGTGCCAAATACGCCAATTGATATAGTTGTGTCTAATGATACTGCTGTATGTCCGGGTGAACCAATTACTTTATCGGCATTAGTGAGTGGCGGAGTTTTGCCTTATGCCTACAGTTGGAGCAACGGTGGAAATAATAGCTCAATTACCGTTAGCCCGTCATCTAGCAAAAAATACACTATTACCGTTACCGATTTATGTGGATTTACCAGTTCAAAAACTATAAATGTTTCAATTTCTACCATTACATCAGATTTTTCGTTTGAATATTTAGGAGGGTTTTTAGTGCAGTTTTATGATGAATCTAAAAGTGGTGCTGTTAAATGGAATTGGAATTTTAATAATGAAGGAACAAGCTTATTAAAAGACCCAAAGTTTGAGTTTGTTAACTACTCTGATAAATACGTTACTTTATGGGTTGAAAATAGTTACGGTTGCGTTGATAGTATTACAAAAAAAATAGTACCACCAATGGGAATCTATTTACCTAATACATTTACTCCAACGGGAGATTTGATAAACGACAAGTTTTATATTACAGGATATGGTATTAAAGAATTAACCTATTCAATTTATGACAGATGGGGTAAGCTTATTTTTGAAGCTGAAAATATTAATGTAGGTTGGGATGGAACTTACAAAGGAGCTAAATGCCAAACAGGCGTTTATGTATGTAAAGTTCGTGCAAAAGGATATAATAACGAATACTACGAAAAGCTTCATAAAGTCACTATCCTTAAATAAATACTCTTTTAAGTTTTATTAATTCTTCTATCAATCATGCTGTTATCCTCAAGAATATTCTTATTTTTGGAGAATGGAATTTACTGCTGCACAAATAGCAGATGTAGTCAATGGTGAAGTTGTAGGCGATTCTAATGCCATCATAAATGATGTATGTAAAATAGAAGAGGGTAAGCCTAATGCCATAACATTTATGGCAAACCAAAAGTATGAGGAGTATTTATACAACACTTCAGCTTCTGTAGTTATTGTTAATAAAGATTTCACCCCAGAAAAAAAGCTCAGCTCGTCTCTTACACTTATTAAAGTTGATAACGCCTATATGGCACTTTCACAGCTTTTACAAGCTTATGATAATCAAACTAAAAAAGAGCCCGGAATTGAAAAACTTGCTTATATCAATGAATCGGCTAAAATAGGTATAGGAACTTATATAGCTAGCCATGTATATATTGATAAGTCTGCGGTTATTGGTGATAATGTAACTATTTTTTCAGGAGCTTATGTTGGTGAGGGAGTGGAAATAGGTGACAATACAATTATTCAATCTGGCGTTAGGATATACAGAAACTGTAAGGTTGGAAAAAACTGTATTATCCATGCTAATTCAGTAATTGGTGCAGATGGTTTTGGTTTCACTCCAAACTCAGAAAATAATTATCAAAAAGTACCTCAAATAGGAAATGTAATTATTGAAGATAACGTAGAAATTGGTGCTTTAACATCAGTTGACAGAGCAACAATGGGCTCAACAATAATTAGAAAAGGAGTGAAATTAGATAACCTAATTCAAATTGCTCACAACGTAGAAGTAGGAGAAAACACTGTAATTGCAGCTCAAACAGGAGTTGCCGGCTCAACAAAAATTGGTAAAGATTGTATGATTGGCGGGCAAGTTGGTATTGTAGGACATTTAAAAATAGGAGATAGAGTTAAAATTGCGGCTCAATCTGGTGTTGGGTCAAATGTGCCTGATGATTCAATTATACAAGGCTCTCCCGCCTTTTCAATCGGAGATTATAAACGTTCATACGTTGGGTTTAGAAAGCTTCCTCAACTGATGGAAAAAATAGAA
>CALALS010000016.1 GCA_937925525.1 uncultured Flavobacteriales bacterium
TGTAGCCCATTCTATAGGCAATTTCTTCAATACAGCCTATTTTCATTCCTTGTCTCTCTTCAATGACTTGAACATATTGGCTAGCTTGCATTAATGAGGAAAAGGTTCCTGTGTCGAGCCAAGCTGTTCCTCTATCTAAAATACCAACTTTTAGTTTTCCTTGTTCAAGATAGGCTTTATTTATATCAGTAATTTCGTACTCACCTCTAGCGCTTGGTTTTAAATTTTCTGCAATTTCAATTACGGAGTTGTCATAAAAATATAATCCCGGTACAGCGAAATTTGACTTTGGGTTTTTTGGTTTTTCTTCAATTGAAAGGGCTACTTTGTTTTTATCAAACTCCACTACACCATATCTTTCAGGGTCTGACACATGATAGGCAAATACAACACCGCCATTTGGGTTGTTGTTTTCTTGTAGCATTTCTGATAAACCCGTTCCATGAAAAATATTATCTCCCAAAATCAAAGCAACTTTATCATTTCCTATAAAATCCTTACCAATAACAAACGCTTGAGCAAGACCGTTTGGAACTTCTTGAATTGCATAAGAAAACTTACAGCCGATTTGACTACCATCTCCAAGTAATTTCTGAAATAATGGGTTATCATGAGGTGTAGTGATGATTAAAATTTCATTAATACCTGCACTTAAAAGAGTTGAAAGCGGGTAGTAAATCATGGGTTTATCATAAACAGGCATCATTTGTTTACTCATCGCATAAGTAATTGGATGAAGTCTTGTGCCTGAACCACCTGCTAAAATTATTCCTTTCATTTTGATGTAGTTTTTATTTCTTCTTCCTGAGTTTCCTCCGAACCACCTTCAGCTTTATCACTATTTATTTGAAGAAAATCCAAGTCAATGTCTTCTTCTTCATCAATAATTTCTATGAGCGGTTCTTTTTTAAATGCTTTTGATAAAATTCTTTTTTCTAATGTTAACAGAAGTGAAGGTAGTAAAACTAAATTTGAAAGCATCGCAAAAAGTAATGTTGTTGAAACTAAAAACCCTAAGGCAATTGTTCCGCCAAATTTTGAAGCTGTAAATACTCCAAATCCAAAGAATAATATAATAGATGTATATATCATGCTCATTCCTGTTTCTTTAAGAGCCAGCAATACAGACGTTTTTATGTCCCAAGGTCTTATTTTTAATTCTTGTCTGTATTTGGCTAAATAATGAATGGTATCGTCAACTGAAATTCCAAATGCAATGCTAAAAACTAAAATAGTAGATGGTTTTATGGCAACTCCTAAAATACCCATTAAACCTCCGGTTATTACTAATGGAAGTAAATTGGGTACAAGAGAAATGAGAATCATTCTAAGGCTGGAGAATAATAAGGCCATTATCACAGCAATTAATGTAATCGCTATTAATAAACTAATAAATAAGTTTTTAACTAAATAAGAAGTTCCTTTTAAGAAAACAGTGCTGCTTCCGGTTACAATTACGTCATAATCTTCAGGAGGAAATATCTGATTTATTTCTTTGTTTAATTCATTCATCAACGTCTCCATTTCTTCAGTTCCTATGTCGGCAATTTGAGCACTAACTCTTGCCGTTTGGTCTAATGAATCTACAAATGCTTTAAGTAATCCTTTGTTGTCTCCTGCATTTTTTAGATAAGGTGCAAGGAAGCTTTTTTCTTGCTCATTTAACAATGCGTATTTTTCAGGGTTACCGTTATAGTATGCCTGGCGAGTAAATTTAAGGCCATCAACAATTGAAACAGCTTTGGATATTTTATCGTGTTTGTGTAAAACTGTTTGTAATTCATCAATTTTTTGAAGGTTTGAAAGCTGCATTACACCACCTTTTTTCTTGGTGTCTATTAAAATTTCTAATGGTAATACTCCTTGGAATTTAACTTCAAAAAATTCTTTTAAGTCAATTGTAATAGGGTCGTCTTTTGGTAAATCATCAACTAAATTTCCTGTAGTTTTTATAGTGGTTATCCCCCAAATACTGATTCCAAACACTATTACTGCAATACAGTACACAATGGTTCTTCTTTTTGAAACTACTTTTACCAATGAATCAACAATTATTGCCATCCATTTATTCTCTAGGTGCTTAGTGTGTTTTACTTTAGGTTCCGACAGAAAGCTAAATATGATTGGAATTAAAGTAATTGAAAGTAAAAAGATAGACATTACAGAAAGTGAAGCCACTACTCCAAACTCAACTAAACCTTGACTTTGGGTAAAAATAAAAGTGGCAAACCCTAAAGATGTAGTAAAATTGGTTAAAAAAGTAGCGTTTCCTATTCTTTCTATTACCCTTTGTAAAGATTTAATTTGATTTCCGTGTTTTGAAAACTCTCTATGATATTTATTAAGAAGGAAGACAGAGTTTGGAATACCAATTACAATAACCAAAGGAGGTATAAGTGCAGTAAGAATGGTAATTTCATAACCACAAATACCCATTATACCATTGGACCAAACTACACCAATTCCAACCACAATAAGCGAGAAAAAAGTAGCTTTTATGGAGCGGAAAAAAATGAATAAAATAATTGTGGTAATTAATGCTGATAAAATGATAAAGAGCTTAATTTCAGCAGAAACTTCAGTTGTATTATTATATCTTATATATGGAAGCCCTGAGTAGTGTAATTTTATACTTGTTTCTTCTTCAAACTTTTTAGTTTGAGCTAAAATAGCCTCCATTAACTCATGTCTTGATTCAGAATCAATTATTTCTTTATCTAGAGTTAGAGCAAGAAGGGTTGTTTTATCTTTAGTAAAAATAAAGTCTTGATAAAACGGTAAATTAAAAACTAACTGTAATATGCTATCTAGTTCGGCTTGAGTTTTAGGCTTAGATTTAAAAACGTTTTCTAAAATAAACCTCTTTTCATTTTCGGCTTTTACAAGATTGTAGATAGATGCCATTGAAACACTTTCCGTAACACCATATACAGTGTCTTTATCATTTCCTTTAATCTTTTCAACTCTTATATTTTTTAGTGAATTTGTTAGGTCATACCATTTGTTAAAAGCCTCTAATTCAAAGAGTCTGGCATCTTCAACACCTATTACTAGTAAACTACCATCTTCGCCAAATTGCTCCTGATACTCATTGTATTCTTTTACGCTTGGGTCTGTTTTTGGAAGGAGAGGAGTCATTTTGTAGCTCAATTCAACCCTTGTACCCATGAACCCCATGAATACTGATATAGCTAAAATGGAGATAATAATGATTATCCTATAGCGTAAAATAGCACTTGCAAACTTTGCCCACATTTCTTCCAAAAATAAACTACAAATATCTAAAAAACTACTGAAAAGCTTAGTTTTTATTTTAAATGTAACTATTCATTAAATGGAATGAATAGTATCAACAGATAATTTTAATTCAAGAGACTTTAAAGCTTCAGGAAAAATATTATGGTTTCCCTCAAATGTCAATAGGTCAACATCAAATAAATTATTTTGAGCCCATTTATAATGAATTTCTATATCGTTTTTCGATAGATATTCATCTTTGTCTCCAAAAACTAAAGTTGTTTTTACCTTTTTTTGTTTAAACTCATCTATTTTTAAATCAGGAGGAAATACACTTGCCCAAAGTACCAGATGATGAAAATTGTGATTTGTTGTAGCTAGCCATCTAGCTGCTGTTGCTGCTCCTTGAGAAAATCCGAGTAACACTAATTTTCCGGTATAGTTTTTTGGAATGAATTGATTGTAAATAGTATCTAAGTAATTGTGATTGTCTTGAATATCTACTTCTCTTTCGTGCTTTGTCATCCAGGTAGCTCCAACTCTTCCGTTGTTTCCTGATATATAATACTTTGAAAGAGCCTCCGGAACTATTATAAGGTTCCGGTCTTTGTTAAGCGAATTAAATTTTTTGATAAAATAACTTGCAAGTTGACCATACCCATGTAAAATTAACCAAATACAATTTGGATTTTTGGTATTACCGTCTATTGAAACAAAAGCAGTTTTATTTACTTTAATTTGTTGTTGATTCATTAAACCAAAGCTAATAAAAAAAGGCGATACAAAATGTACCGCCTTTTCTAAAATGAAAAACTATTATTACTTAGTAACCATTAATTTTCTGGAGAATGATTTATCTCCGGCAATTAAGTTTACCATGTAAATTCCGTTTGGTAATTCAGAAGTGTTAATAGTATAATAGTTAACACCATTAACCGAACCGATGTTTTCAGAAATTACTTCTTTACCCATCATGTCTCTAACAACTACAGATACATTTTTAGCACCATTAATTTGGTATTTAACAGTAGCATTATTGTTTGCAGGGTTAGGATATAATGATGCAATACCTTCGTTATCTTGATCAATGTCAGCGATACCTTGGGCTAAAGAAATATCTTTCCAAGCTGATTGAAGAATTTTTTTATCTCCGTTATCTTGAACAAAAACAACTACTTCTAAATCACTCATTTGTTCGACATTAGTTGAGGATAAATTTTGAGTGATATTGAATGGAATGTTAACTGCTTGTGTCATGGAAGAAATAGCGTTACCATTCTCATTAGGAATCATATCCATCATTACATGATAAAACTCAGTTTCTCCATTTGTGGCAATATTTCCTGTTGTTTTTTTCTCGTTAACTACAACATGGTATCTATAAGTTCCTGAAGGAAAAGTTATATATGGAACAATATCTCCAGAAATACTTACAGAAGTTCCGGTATAAGTAGCGTTATTAATTTTTATTTTCATAAACGCAGGAACAGCCTGATAAGAATTAAAAATACTTGTAGAAAGAGAAGCAGCATTTTGATCCCATTGACCGTCAATTTCCATTCTAGGAATTGAGTTGATCCCATAATACCCCCTTCTGTTTACAGACTCAGTAGTGTAATATGGATCTCCAGAGCCAGGGAAATTTTGTTGGTATTTAATAATAGTGTAGTTATTAATATTAGGGACAACATTGTTATCCATGTTTTGATTACCCGGTACACACGGACCACAAGTTGATGAAGTAAACACTTCCATTAAAGTTTGTCTAACAGCTGAGCTATCTGCTACAACAACTTGAAAAGTAAGTTTATCATTTGCAGTATTCATATCTGGATTTCCATTGATATTGCTTGCCCATGTTTCAATAGTATAAACCCCAGAAGATGAAGGGCTCCATTGTGTTGGGTGTGTAAAGTTAACTGAGCCATAAGGAGCTACGTTAACAGCAGGGTGAGCGGCAGTAACAGCAGTACCCCCATTAATAGTGTAATTTATGTCAAATGAGGTAACAGTAGTTGAACCATAATTTTCTAAACCTCCTGTAATAGTAAATGGAGCAGCTGTTTGTAGTAAATAAGGGTTTACACTTGAGCTAACACATGTCATATCATAAGCCGGTTGAGTACCATAAATAAATTCATAATATGAATTATCCGCAGATGAAGGATCAGCTCCAGCAAGAGAAGTATAAGGAGAAGGGTTAACAGAAAATGCTGTTGTTGAATTAATTTGAACACCTAATCGTAATCCACTAATAGCAGCAGAATGTCTTTGATCTACCAAATATATTTTATTAGTAGTTTCTTCTAATACAATTGACCAATAAGTCCAGTTAGAACCGCTAGTATAGGATGAGAAAAATACCCAGTGTTGTCTATTTGGTGCTGTGCCAAAAGTTTTTGTTACAATGTTATCATTAGAACCAGATCCAGAAATACCCCAAATACATATAGAGTTATTTGGAATTGCTGCGGAAGGAAGGGCAGAAGGCGTTCCTGGAACAGTACCTGCCGAAGTAGTAAAAGTTAATACTCCGGTTGTGGAAACCTTATATTGAGTTACAGCACTTCCGTTAAAACTAAATGTAAATGGAATGGTCTGGTTAGTTGACCAAGCTGATGCAGATGGCCCTTGAATAGTTGTCCAAGTTGTGCTTAGACCACCACCAACCGGGTATTCATCATCTTGATTTAAATTTCCTGGGTTTTGTCCTGCATTTTTATGAGGAACATAGTAATACTGTGAAAAACCTAAAGCGGCTATACACATCATACTAACTAGGGTGTAAAGTTTTTTCATTTTAAATTATTTTTGGTTGTTAGATGAACAAATTTAAGTTAATATAGGAGATAATCATAGCATTTTACTACTAATTATTGTAAAGCTACTATTTTACTTTACGTTAATAAAACTGTTAAAAACCTTTTAACAGGTTGTTTATAACCCTTGGTCATGTCATATATCTTTGGCAAAACCTAAAAGTATGTTTTCTAATTTACTCAAGAAAAAAGTAAAAGAAGAAGTAGTAGTTCACACCTTTCTTACTAACATTTTTGATGTGGTGGAGGCAGGTTTTCCGGAAATTTGTGATGTGATAAATAATTCTCCTGAGTTTATTCAGTCACCGGATATCAAATCAGATAACTACAAAGAATTTTTATTAATTGTTTTAGCCGGAAATCTCAAACGAGTTCCTGAATATTTTGATGCTCCAAAGGATAATAGAATATTAGATAAGTGTATTGAGCAACTTACTTATATTTTCGATAAATCTTATGATGATATTTTTACATTAATTAAAAAGTATCAATCCTTTATATCTAAGGTGAATTTCCCTTCAAAAAATACACTTTACGGAATGAGCAAAGCTGTATTCTATAAATATGAATTGGCCCAATATCAGGAAGAGTATTTTAGAAATATGAATAACCCTAATCCAATTTTTCTTAAACGAATAAATGAAGTGATGGAAAACTTTGTGTGGAATTGGGACGATTTTCTTGAAAAATATAATGTGGTAGATTTTGATTGGAAGCCTTATAAGGAAG
>CALALS010000017.1 GCA_937925525.1 uncultured Flavobacteriales bacterium
AAGATAAATAAATTAGTAAACAAGGCATAAGGCAAAAGTAAAATAGTTAGTTTTGTTGAATGAAAGTAAGAGTAGCAATTTTAGCTTCGGGAAGTGGTACAAATGCAGAAAACATTGTTAATTATTTTAAGGATAATAATAATGTTGAAATTGCCATGATAGCATCAAATAAACCGGATGCGTATGTGTTAGAACGAGCTAAAAAGCTAGGTGTGCCTTATTATCATTTTACAAATGAGGAATTAAAAGAAGGAATGGTTGCTAATCAACTTATCTTAAAAAGAATTGATTTTGTCGTTTTGGCCGGGTTTTTACAAAAAATTCCAAGTGGGTTAATTCAAGTATTTCCAAATAGAATAATTAATATTCATCCTGCCTTATTGCCAAATTACGGTGGAAAAGGGATGTACGGAGATAAAGTGCATCAGGCCGTTATTGAAAAGGGAGACAAACAGTCGGGAATAAGCATACATTATGTAAATGAAAATTATGATGAGGGTGCCATTATTTTTCAGGCAAAATGTGAGGTAAACGAAAATGATACTCCGGAGTCATTGGCAAAGAAAATACATGAATTGGAATACCAACATTTCCCTAAGGTGATTGAAGAGGTGATAGAAAAGATAAATGCTTAAAAATAACTTAGAAATATCATATTTCAATCAATTTATTTTAACACTATCAGTTGCTGTAGTTAGTTTTATTTTGTTTGCCATGATAGGGCAAGCTCTTTCGTTATTAATTTTTGATGTAAACTTTTTTGAGGGAAATGATTTAATGAGTCAATTAGACCGAAAAGGAGTTGTTAGTTCATTAAAATTAGTGCAGGCTTTCAGCGCTTTTGGCTTGTTTATCTTTCCTGTGATTGTATTGTCTTTATTTACTAAGTCAAAACCTCTGACTAGTTTAGGTTTTGTGTCAACTAATTGGATTTTTTTTCCGCTAGTTTTTTTTCTCTTGCTCTTTTCCACTCCAATTTTAGAAATCTTAATAAAATGGAATGAGAGCTTAACTTTACCTGAGTCATGGAGTAGCTTTGAGACCATTATAAGAGATATGGAAACAACGGCTGCCGAACGTTCTAAGGTTTTTGTGAAGTCAACTAACTTTTCCGGTTTGCTTTTAAATGTTGTTTTAGTGGCTTTAATTCCTGCTTTTGGGGAAGAATTAATGTTTAGAGGTTGGTTACAAAAGTTATTTTCGAATTGGTTTAGGAATATTCATGTGGCAATTTGGCTAAGTGCTTTTTTGTTTAGTCTGTTACATTTTCAATTTTTTGGATTTTTACCTAGAATGCTATTTGGTGCCTTGTTTGGTTATGTTTTTTACTGGAGTGGTAGTTTATGGATTCCCATTTTAGGGCATTTTTTAAATAATGCTTCTGTGGTTGTGGTAAACTACTATATGCCTGAATTAGCTGATGAGACAGAGATAACTTCTATTACTTCACTAATAATTAGCCTTTTATTTACCGCTGGAATATTTTATATTTTTTGGAAAAAAAGAGTGGTAAGCGATGTTAAAGTTTTTGAGACTTAATAAACTTTTTGCTTGTTTTAATGTCCTGATGTAAAACTCTATCCGTGCTTACAAAAGGAACTTTTTTTCTATAATCAGATTTTATTTTTTCGATAACGGTAGACGACTTTTTATCTTTTAAATCTAAAGCTTGTGTGGCCGTAAATAATTCTATAGCAATTATTTCTTCTAAATTATTCACTAATCGATTTAATTTAATGGCAGCGTTTGCGCCCATACTCACATGGTCTTCTTGTCCGTTGGAAGAGTCAATGCTATCAACAGATGAAGGAGTTGCTAATTGTTTATTCATACTCACTAATGATGCAGCGGCATATTGGGGAATCATAAAACCGCTGTTTAAACCCGGCTCAGCAATTAAAAATGCCGGCAAACCTCTTTGACCGGACAATAATTTGTAAGTTCTTCTTTCTGAAATACTACCTAACTCTGCTGCGGAAATAGCTAAAAAATCTAGTTGTAATGCCAATGGCTCTCCATGAAAATTACCACCGGATAGAATTAAATCTTCATCAGCGAAAATAGTTGGATTATCCGTAACCGCATTCATTTCATTTTCAAGAATGGTTTTCGCGTTTTGCAAAACATCTTTTATTGCGCCATGAACTTGCGGAATACATCTAAAACAATATGGGTCTTGCACTTGTTTTTTTTCTGATACTGCTATTTCGCTTCCTTCAACTAGTTCTAAAATTTTCTTTGCCGTTGTTATTTGCCCTGAATGATTTCTGATTTGATGTAGGCCGTCATAAAACGGGTCTAGTTTTCCATTGAAAGCTTCTAAAGACATTGCTCCAACTGTATCAGCCCAATTCATTAATCGCTCAATTCTAATTAGGTTATAAGCAAAAAAAGCAGACATGAATTGGGTGCCGTTTAACATTGCTAAACCTTCTTTGGCATGTAATTCTATAGGTTGCCAATTTAGTTGCTTGTAAACCTCTTCAGTAGCCTGAATGTTGCCATTATACTCAACTTCACCCAATCCAATCAATGGTAAAGAAAGGTGAGCAAGTGGGGCTAAATCTCCTGATGCACCTAGCGAACCATGTTCATAAATTACAGGAATAATATCATGATTATATAGGTCGATTAGTCGTTGAATAGTTTCTAATTTAACTCCTGAATAGCCTAAACTTAAGTTTCTTATTTTTAGTAATAGAATGAGCTTAGCAACTTCTTTGGAGATTTTTTCTCCAACGCCACAAGCATGTGACATTACCAGATTTTTTTGAAGTTCAATTAGCTTGTCTTTTGGGATAGAAGTATCACACAGTGAGCCAAAGCCTGTATTTATTCCATAAAAAGCTTGGTCAGAGTTGGCTAATTTTTCTTCAAGGTATGTTCTGCATTTATTGACTTTCTCAATAGCTTCATCAGACAATGAAATAGATTTATTCTCAGTAATTATTTCAGCAATATCTGCTAAAGAAATGGGCGACAAACCTAATACGAACTCTTTCGACATAATCAGCTAAGTTTTGAAATAATTTCTTCAGCAGTTAATTTTTCTTGTTCTCCTGAAACCATATCTTTTAATTGAATAGTGTTGTCAGAAATTTCTTCCTCACCTATAACTGCAACAAATCGAATGTTTTTTGAATCGGCATATTTAAACTGTTTTTTCAATTTGGCCTCATCAGGATATACTTCGCAAGCTATTCCTTTTTCTCTTAATTGATTGGCAATGGCTAAAATATGTTCTATTTCTTTGTTTCCAAAGTTGACAAAAAGCACTTGTTTGTTTTCGGTTTCAAAATTTGGGAATAGATTAAGCTCTAACAGAACATCATAAATTCTATCTGCGCCAAAAGAAATACCAACACCTGAAATATTTGGTAGTCCAAAAATTCCCGTTAAATCATCATATCTACCGCCTCCACAAATGCTGCCAATGGAAACATTGTTTGCTTTTACTTCAAAAATAGCTCCTGTGTAGTAGTTTAAGCCTCTGGCAAGGCAAACATCTAACTCAAGTTTAGCACTTTTAAGCGGGTTTTTTGACACAAGATCTAAAACAGTTTCTAATTCTTCAATTCCCTTTTTTCCAATTTCTGATGATGAAAGATGAGTTTTTAAAAGCTCAATCATTTTTACATTACTCCCGGACAAATCAAATAAAAACTGGATTTTATTTAGTGAATCTTGGCTTACACCTTTCGATAAAATTTCTTCATTTACTTTATCTTTTCCAATCTTGTCTAGCTTATCAATTGCTACGGTAATGTCTATTATTTTATCACTGGCATTGGCAATTTCTGCTATTCCGCTAAGTATTTTTCGGTTATTTATCTTTATGGTAAAATCATTCAAGCAAAGATTTGATAGTCCTTCATCAAATATCTTCACCAAATCAAATTCATTAATTAAAGAATCAGAACCTATAATATCACAATCACATTGATAAAACTCACGATATCTACCTTTTTGTGGGCGGTCTGCTCTCCACACCGGCTGAATCTGAAATCGTTTAAAAGGGAAATTAATTTCATGTTGATGTTGCACCACATATCTGGCAAATGGAACGGTTAAATCATACCTTAATGCTTTTTCAGAAATGCTTGAAATTAATGCAGATGAATCTTTATCAGCTAAAGCCTTTTCGTCAGCTTTAGATAAGTAATCTCCGGAGTTTAATATTTTGAAAATAAGTTTATCGCCTTCATCTCCATATTTTCCGGTAAGGGTTTCCAAGTTTTCAATGGCGGGAGTTTCAATTTGTTCGAAACCATATTTTATGAAAACACTTTTTAGTGTATCAAAAATGTAATTGCGCCTTTTCATCTCAATGGGTGAAAAGTCTCTTGTTCCTCTTGCGTTTGTCGGTTTGTTTGCCATTAAAAATTATCTGTGGCGAAGTTAGAAAAATAGTAAATAGTAACTAAAGATTATCGAGTTAGATTTATCATAAAATAAAAAACTATATTTGCCCCAACGGTTCTTTGTTAGTTAACAACTAATTAAAGTGAAGAGGGAATTTGGTGAAAATCCAAAACTGTGCCCGCAACTGTAAGCTTAATGAGACTTGATTTATTTAAAATCTTAGTCGAATTAATCCCGATGAAAATCGGGATCCAGTTTGAACGGTCTTTTACCACTGCGTCTAACCCATGCGGGAAGGTGTTCAAACAAAAGCTAGTCAGGAGACCTGCCGTTACAATTAATTCAGAGTGCTTTCGGGAGCAAAAGCCGACTGAGTCGAACAATTTAATTAATTCTTAAAATGAAAAAGAACACACAATGTGTGATTTTTACTGAGAAGCTTTATGGCTCTAAAGTAAAATGTATGCAAACAATTAACCAAAGGTTTAATGTAAAACAAATTTTAGTTGTAGCTATTGCTACTATTTCTATGAGCTTGTCTGCTCAACAAACATCAACTTTTGATAACCTAACACTTTCTCCAAACTCCTATTGGGATGGTTCAGATCTTACAAAGGGCTTTACGAGTGGAGATGCTTATTTCTCAAATAAGTATGACACCACTTATAATTATTGGGCGGACGGTTTTGTTTATTCCAATCAAACAGATACAGTAACTGCTGGTAATCCCTATGCAGCTGCTACAGGTAGAGATTTTAGCGGAGTAGGAAATTATGCGGTTGCGCAAAACAAGTCGATTATAAGATTGATAAATAATGCAATCGGAAAACCTGTTACTGGTTTTTATGTTACCAATGCTTCTTACTCATACATCAGTATGAGAGATGGTGATCAGTTTGCTAAAAAATTTGGCGGAACAAGCGGAAATGATCCGGATTGGTTTAAACTAACAGTTTTTGGGTACTATAATGGAAGTTTAATTAATGATAGTGTAGAGTTTTATTTAGCTGACTATCGTTTTTCAAATAATACTCAAGATTATAGAGTGAATACTTGGGAGTGGGTTGATTTAACAACATTCGGAAATTTGGATAGCCTTGTTTTTTCTTTATCTTCTTCTGATGTCGGTCAGTGGGGAATGAATACCCCTGCTTTCTTTTGTATAGATGAATTTAATAAGCAAAATGTTGGTTTAGCAGAGACAAACAAAGAAGATAAACTTCATTTATATCCGAACCCAGCTAAACATCAAGTTACTATTATTAACTCTTTTGAAGAGGAAGCACAACTGGTAATCACTGATATGAGTGGAAAAATTGTTTGCTCAGAGCTATTGATAAGTAATGTAAGTAAAATAAACATTGAAAATGTTGCCGGTGGTTTTTACTTAGCAAGACTTTCAACAAATAATAAAACTCAAACGAGCAGATTAATTATTCTAAAATAGTGATGGTAAGAGTCTTTGTCTTTGGTCTTTTATCTTTTGCCTCCCAGCTGTCTTATGCTCAAGGGCCTTATTCTCCTGCAGCAGGAAAGCCAGGCTCAATAGCCATTCATAAAGACTCAAGTATAATTAAAGCCTGGGCAAGTGAATGTTCCATTCAAAGAGGTAGGCAGGATATTTCTAATACTTCACTTGGTTATGCAAATGTTGGAGATTCAACAGATGTTTTAGGCAAGCCCGGAACAAACGGAATAGCTAGTTTGGGAGATGGAGGTTCGGCTGTTGTAAAGTTTAATGGCGTATTGTTTGACGGTCCGGGTTATGATTTTGCCGTTTTTGAAAATAGCTTTAGCGATACGTATTTAGAGTTAGCTTTTGTTGAAGTAAGCTCTGATGGTGTCAATTTTTTTAGATTTGGTGCTGTTTCATTGACTCAAGATACGGTTCAAGTAGGAAGTTTTGATACACTGGAAACATCTTACATCCATAACTTGGCAGGTAAGTTTAGGTTAAACTATGGTACTCCGTTCGATTTAAGTGAACTCTCAGGTATTTCGGGTTTGAATATTGACTCAATTACTCATATAAAAATTATAGATGTTGTAGGTAGCATTAATAATGCCTATGCAACTTATGATTCGCAAAACAATAAGGTAAATGATCCCTGGAATACACCTTTTGGTTCAAGTGGTTTTGATTTAGATGCGGTGGCGGCTATAAACATTAAATTTCCGACATCTATCAATGAAGACAATCAACTAAGAAATGTGGGTGTTTATCCAAATCCATTTTTAAATCGACTAAGTTTCGACAACCCAAATCAGGAACAGTTAAAAGTTGTTGTAAAAGATATAACTGGAAAATCATTTGATGAGTTTATTGTAGAAAAGAACTCTAGGTATTGTTATTCCTCCAGCCTAAAGCCCGGAATTTACTTTTTTCAGCTGGAATTGAACGGTAAAATTGAAATAAGAAAGATATTGAAAAGTGAATAGATTTATATTCATATCATTATTTGTTTTACTTACCGGCATAGTAAAAAGCCAGGAAGCTGATACTATTAAAATTAATGAGTTTGAAGTGAAAGAATCTATTTACTCTGTTTCTTCTCCTTATAAAAAAACAACTTTTGACTCACTTACTTTTATTCAACACAAAACTTCAGAATTGTCAGATTTATTAACTACAGAATCTTCTGTGTTTGTTAAGAATTATGGGAACGGACAATTAGCTTCAGTTTCTTTCAGGGGTACAGGGGCAACTCACACTCAAGTTTATTGGAATGGAATCAATTTGAATTCATCTATGAACGGTCAGATAGATTTTAATTTATTTCCACTTTTTTTTACTGATGATGCTGAATTGCATCACGGAGCTTCAAGTATTGCAGATGGCTCGGGTGGGCTAGGTGGAAGCGTACAAATTTTAAATTCAGACTTTAAAAAGGGAGTTAATGTAGTGTTGGCTGCCGGAAGTTTTGACTACTATCAATCGGGTTTTAAAGCAAATTACAGCTTAGGAAAATTAAAACTGGGTTCTAAGTTTTATTACAAAAGTGTTAAGAACGATTATGCTTTTTTGAATTATACGAAGTCAGGTTTTCCGAAGGAATATCTGATAAATGCTGAGGTCTTGCAACAAGGTTTTATGCAAGCATTTGAATATGATTTTTCTACAAAAAGTAAGCTTAGTTTTTATTTCTGGTTGATGGATAGTGACAGAAATTTGCCACAACCTATTTCTTCGGTGGGTGTATCTGATGAGAATCAAAAAGACAATTCAAAACGGTTTTTGGTGGAGTGGAAAAAGATTTTTTCAAAAGGGATTTGTAATGTAAAGACCTCTTATTTGACTGACTTTTTAGAATACCAAAGCCCATCAGATTCTCTGTTTTCAATAAGCAACTCAAATAGTTTAAAATCTTTGGCGCAATACAAACACTTTTTTAAATCAGATTTTGCTATAAAACTTCAGTTTCAGAATAGTTATGACGAAGCTCAAACGGATGGATATAACAGCAGCGTTTACAGAAATCAATTTTCGGGTTTTTTGCAACTTTCGAAGAAGTTTAAAGAGTGGTGTTATTTAGAAACTTCAATTCGAGCAGAATTAATTGATAATAATTTTTTGCCTTTAATGCCTGCTGTTTCTTTGGTATTACTACCTGATAAACAATTAAGCGTTAAAGCGAATGTTGCCAGACATACCCGCTATCCTTCACTAAACGACTTGTATTGGATGCCTGGTGGTAATCAAAATTTAGAGCCGGAGCAAGGTTGGATGGAAGAGTTGGGAGTTGCCTACCAAACCAAATCATTTACCGCAGAAGTAACAGCTTTTAACTCTTATATCGAAAACTGGATTTTGTGGAGCCCAACCAATAAAGGTTACTGGTCGCCTCAAAACATAAAAGAAGTAAATAATTACGGACTGGAAACTTCGTTGAAATATGACTACCAAATCAACTCTAATCTTAATTTTCGGATAAACGGAAATTATACGTTTACTAAGTCTATCAACAAAAAAGTTACTTCAGAAACAGACGCATCTTTAAATAAGCAATTAATATATGTTCCCTTACATAATGCTTCGGGTGGGTTAACTTTTATTTATAAAAAATGGATGATTGGCGGCAATACCAATTTTACCAGCGATAGATTTATCAATACTGATAACACTACTTATTTACCCTATTATCATTTGGTAAATGCATTTGTTGCTAAAGATTTTACCTTGAATAAGCATAACTTAACGGCAAAGTTTCAAGTTAACAATATCACCAATGTAGAATATTATGTAATTGCCTATCGTCCAATGCCTCCAACAAATTTTATGATTACTATTCGTTATAATTTTGCCCCAAGTGAAAAATAATATTCTAATCATATTGGTTTTAGGTAGCTTATTTATTGGTTGCAAAAAACAATTACCAATTCCGGTAAATGTAAACGAGCCTAAGCCTTTTGATACAGCTATTTCTATTAATGGAGTTTATATTCTTAATGAAGGAAATTTTGGCTGGAACAATGCAAGCGTTACTTATTATAATGCTGAAACAAAAGCTGTGAGTGAAAATATTTTTCACACGGCAAATGGTTTTAGCTTAGGTGATGTAGCACAAGACATTTATATAGACGGTGACAAAACGTATATTGTGGTTAATAATAGTGGAAAGATTGAAGTAGTAAATACCGGTGATTTTAAATCAATAACTACTATTAATGGATTTAATTCACCTAGGTATTTTTTAAAAGTAAATCCTTCTACCGCTTATGTTTCTGAGCTGTATCAAAATAAAATTTACGTAGTTGATTTAACTAATAATACCATTTCAGCTAGTATTTCTCTCAATGGCTGGACAGAACAAATGCGATTACTACAAAACCATGTTTTTGTTCAGAACATCACTCAAAATAGTATTTACAAGATAGATGTGTCAACAAATCAAGTAATAGATACTTTGCAGTTAACTAAAGGTCTAAACAGTTTGGAATTTGATAAAAACAATAAACTTTGGGCGTTATGCGGTGGAGATACTTCTGTGGCGGGAAATCTTTATAGGATAGACCCAAATTCTATGACTATTGAGCAGTCGTTTTCGTTTGCCGGGAATTCTAATTTTCCTAGCTATTTATGTTTTAACGGAACAGGAGAGGAGATGTATTTTGTAAATGAAGACATTTATAAAATGAAGACAACAGCTTCTTCATTGCCTGCACAAAGTATTATTAATAGTGGAAACTCTGTGATTTACGGTTTATCTGTTCATCCAAATTCGGGTGATATATATATTGCAGATGCTCTTGATTATGTGCAGAAAGGAAATGTTTTGAGATATTCCAATTCCGGTAGTTTGTTACACACATTTAAAGCAGGAGTGATTCCGAGTCAATTTGTATTCCGCTAAAATACCTCTCTAAGTCTCTCCAAAAGAGAGACTTTTATAAACTTGAAATATTTTTTTACTAACTTTATCATTAGTTAAATTATTTACCTTGAGGCAATTATTGCTTATTATAGTATGGTTTACTTCGTTGGCAGCTTACTCTCAAGCTACTGATAGTATTGCTTATACCTACTATGATGATGGAAATAATAAAGAGGCTTATACTTGGCTGGAGGGAAAAAAGACCGGGAAATATGCCAAATGGTATAAAAACAAAGCCATGCAAGAGGAAGGCATTATGCTTGACGGGAAAAAGAATGGGTTGATAAAATACTGGGACGACAGGGGGTATAAGTTGATGGACTTAACTTATGAGAACGATACACTAAACGGAAAAGCAGTTTACTATCATGCTAATGAAAAACCTAGAAAAGAATGTTATTATTTGAATGATTCGTTACATGGAAAATGTGTGGCCTATTATGAAAACGGGAAAAAACATAGTGAAGGAGAATACGTGAGAGGCAAAAAGGAAGGAAAGTGGACACATTATCATGATAACGGAAAAAAGAAAGCTGTTTTTTATGTAAAAGACGATAAACTGCATGGAACGTTTACCATTTATTACATTACCGGAAAGGTTCAAGCAGTGGAGGAGTACGAAAACAATGTGTTGGTGGTAGAAGAGAAAGTGGAATAAATATTTTGTCATTTCGAATGGAGCAAAGCGAATATGAGAAATCTCATCAAACTTCGTCATTTAGAAAATCCCAATTAGGATTAAAAGAATTAATTAAATTTTCTTTTTTCTCTCTTCTCCATTTTTTTATTTCTTTTTCTCTTTCAATTGCATGCTCAATAAATGCATACCTTTCATAATAAATAAGATAAAAACATTGGTATTTTCCTGCAAAGGTTTTTTTACTTAATTCGTCTTGTTGGTGTTGATATATTCTAGTTTTTAAGTCATTTGTGACTCCAACGTATAAAGTTGTTCTGGCTTTATTAGTCAAGATGTAAACAAAATAGTTATGAGTTCCTATTGGCTTCAAAAGAGAAATATTTTGAGTAAAATTAGAGATATCTCACATACGTTCGATATGACAAGTTCTTTTTTTGTCATTTCAAGCAGAATGTAATAGAGAGAAATCTATTGCTCTTTGTATTTGTATAAAATAAAATCCCTAACTTAGCTAAAATGAAAAAGTTAACGACTACATTATTTTTTCTTTTTGCAGTTACAATTGTAGTAGCACAGCCTTCATTAAAAGGAAAAATGATGCCTGATTCTAATGCAATTTGGGTTTACGAATGTTTTGATTGGAGTAACATGCCTAGTCCTCCATACTATTTTAGAGAATGGTATTCAGTAGAAAATCAAGATACCATAATTAATTCTATTTCTTATCATAAGTACTATAAGAATTTTGGAATTACAAAACAATATGCTGCTGCCTATAGAAATGATACAGTTTCTAAAATTGTTTATGTAATTCCAAGGGATAGTACAAATGAAATTAAATGGATGGATTTTTCTCTGAACCTTAATGACAAAAGAGATAGTTTACTTTTAAGTTTTTCAATCTCTACATTGACTTATACAGACTCTTTTGAAGTATTTAAAACAGATACTCATTACACCCTTGGTTATAATACTTGGCAGTTAGGTAATAACACTTTTCAAACTAATTCTAATTATCCATTTTCATCTGAGTATATGGAGGGAGTTGGAGTTTCTGGAAATGGATTTATGTCTGCAGGTTGCAACTTACAATGCTTTATTCATAATGGATATTATTATTTGGGGCAACAAGGTAAATGTCTAAATGTTGGTATTGAAGAGCAAGCTATGCACCCTAAAATAGAGCTTTATCCAAACCCTATTACATCTACTTCTACTTTAACTATAGATAAAATTGGAGACGTAAAAAGCGTTAGTATTTATGATGTATTTGGTAGGAAGGTAAAAGAGTATTATCCGGCTAATACTATTGAAATCAATTCAGCGGAATTTAGAAGTGGAATTTATGTTTATTCAATAAAAACTTCCCAAAAGAATTATAGCGGAAAATTTTTGGTGCAATAAAAAAGCGCCAACATTTCTGAAGGCGCTTTATAAGTTCTAAGTTTTAGCGTTTTACTTTACAGAATCAACCACAGCTTTAAAAGCCTCAGGATGATTCATGGCAAGGTCAGCCAATACTTTTCTGTTTAACTGAATTCCTTTTTTGTTTGCTTTACCAATGAACTCAGAGTAAGACATTCCATGTTGTCTAACACCCGCATTAATTCTGGTAATCCATAAACTTCTGTAATCTCTTTTCTTAAGTTTTCTACCTACATAAGAGTACTGTAAACCTTTTTCTACAGCATTTTTTGCAACGGTATAAACATTTTTTCTACGGCCCCAGTAGCCTTTGGCCATTTTCAAGATTTTCTTTCTTCTTGCTCTTGATGCTACTGAATTGACTGATCTAGGCATTTTGTTTTGTTTTTTGACGATAAGCGCCCGATTTCATTCGGATCTTTAGGCTACATCATCTGGTTAAAAAATAATTTTAATTAAACCGATTTATTAAAGTTAGATGCACAATAAACGTTTCACACTTTTTTCATCTGCTTTATCAACTACTGTAAAGTGAGTTAATCTAAGCTTTTGTTTTTTTGACTTTTTAGTCAAAATGTGACGCTTATAGGCATGCTTTCTTTTTATTTTACCAGAGCCGGTAACTTTAAATCTCTTTTTTGCGCTGGCATTTGTTTTCATTTTTGGCATGACTGCTATATTTAAATTAAAAATTTACTTATTTCTTTTTTGGTGCAAGCATCATTATCATTCTCTTTCCTTCCATCTTTGGCATACTTTCTACGGTAGCCACATCTTCTAATGCCTGAGCCATTTTTAATAAAAGTATTTCACCTTTGTCTTTAAAAAGGATGGTTCTTCCTTTAAAAAACACATAAGCTTTTACTTTTGATCCTTCTGCAATGAACTTTTCGGCATGTTTAAGTTTAAACTCATAATCATGCTCGTCTGTATTTGGGCCAAATCTAATCTCTTTTACAACAACCTTACTCTGCCTAGATTTAAGCTCTTTTTGTTTTTTCTTTTGTATGTATAAGAATTTTTGATAATCAATAATCTTACACACAGGCGGTTTAGCATTTGGCGAGATTTCAACCAAGTCTAAACCTTGTTCTCTTGCCATTTCTAAAGCTTTTTGAGTGGGGTAAACCTTAGGTTCTATCCCATCTGCAACTACACGAACTTCCGGAACTCTAATCCTTTCGTTAATTCTGTGTTCGTCTTCGTTTCTTCTTTTAAAAGTTTTTAGTGCTATTTTAAAATCCTCCTTTAAATTATACTTTTAATGAGCTTTCTATCTCATTATTAATTATTTCAATAAATTCATTTAAGCTAAACGTTCCTAAGTCTCCTTGTCCGTGTTTACGAACAGAAACGCTTTGGTCAGTTTGCTCTTTCTCGCCAATGATAAGCATAAAAGGTACTTTTTCTAACTCGGCATCTCTAATTTTTTTGCCTACCTTTTCTGCCCTTTCGTCAACGAGTGTGCGAATATCGTAATTATTTAACAATTTTAAAACACTTTGGGCGTATTCGTGATATTTTTCACTTACCGGTAGTATTTTAACTTGCTCGTTTGTTAGCCATATCGGGAAGTTTCCGGCACAATGCTCAATTAAAACAGCCATAAATCTTTCCATAGACCCAAAAGGTGCTCTGTGAATCATTACAGGGCGATGTTTTTCATTGTCGCTACCGGTGTATTCTAATTCAAAACGTTCAGGAAGGTTGTAATCTACTTGAATGGTTCCTAATTGCCATTTTCTACCAATGGCGTCTTTTACCATGAAATCTAGCTTAGGGCCATAAAATGCAGCTTCACCATACTCAATAAATGTATTTAATCCTTTTTCTTCAGCAGCTTCAATAATTGCTCTTTCTGCTTTTTCCCAGTTTTCATCTGTTCCGATATATTTTTCCGGAGCATTTTTATCTCTTAAAGATATTTGGGCTTCATAATCTTTAAAATCAAGTATTTTAAAGATGTAGAGTACAATATCAATTACTTTTTTGAACTCTTCTTTTACTTGGTCAGCGGTACAAAATAAGTGGGCATCATCTTGAGTAAAACCTCTAACCCTTGTTAAGCCATGTAATTCCCCACTTTGTTCGTAACGATAAACTGTTCCAAATTCTGCCAATCTCAATGGTAAATCTTTATATGATCTTGGTTGAGCTGCAAAAACCTCACAGTGATGAGGGCAATTCATAGGTTTTAACAAAAACTCTTCATTCTCTTTTGGAGTTTTTATCGGTTGAAAAGAGTCTTCACCATATTTTGCATAGTGACCTGAACAAACGTACAATTCTTTACTTCCTATATGTGGCGTGATTACCTGTACGTAACCTGCCTCTTTTTGAGTTTTCTTTAAAAAGTCTTCTAGTCGGCTTCTAATGGCAGTTCCTTTTGGTAGCCACATGGGTAAACCTTGCCCTACACGATTAGAAAAAGTAAATAATTCAAGTTCTTTCCCTAACTTTCTATGATCACGTTTTTTAGCTTCTTCCAGCATGGTTAAATACTCTTCCAACTCTTTTTGCTTTGGAAAAGTAATACCATAAATTCTAGTTAGTTGCTTTTTATTTTCATCACCTCTCCAATAAGCACCTGCCGTACTTAAAACTTTAACTGCTTTGATAAAACCGGTATTTGGAACATGGGGTCCTTTACACAAATCCGTAAATTTACCTTGTGTGTAAAAAGTAATGGTTCCATCCTCCAATTCTTCAATAAGTTCTAGTTTGTATTCATTATTTCTTTCTCGATAAAACTTAGCTGCGTCTGCTTTTGAAATTTCCTGTCTAACGTATTCATTTTTTTGAGAAGCTAGTTCTTTCATTTTTGCTTCTACTTTTGGAAAATCTTTTTCTGAAAATTCAGTATCTCCGAAATCTACGTCATAATAAAAACCATTTTCAATAGGAGGTCCTATAGTAAATTGAATACCCGGATATAATTCTTGTAGTGCCTCTGCCATTAAGTGAGCAGATGAATGCCACATTACGGTTTTACCTTCCGTATCGTTCCAGGTTAAAAGTTGAAGGGTTGCGTCATTTTCAATTGGTCGATTAGCATCAACAACTTCTCCATTAACGATAGCTGCCAGCACATTTCTGGCCAATCCTTCGCTAATGCTTTTGGCAATATCTAAAGAGGAAGTTCCTTTTTCCACTTCTTTTATTGCTCCGTCAGGTAAAGTAATTTTAATCATATTAAGTTTTTGCCATTTTTTTAATGGAGTGCAAAGTTAGTAATTAGTGATTAGTAATTAGATATAAGTTTTAATTAATGTTAATTGATGTGGGTTATTTGGCTTTTGGTTTATTGTAATCATTATATTTGGCCAATATTTGAATTAAATGAAGCCTTACGTAATTAAAAATGGATTGATATTAGGGTTGACCTTGGTAGCTTACCAGTTAATTCAATACATGTTTGAATTATATACAAACAAGTTTTTGGGGTGGGGAGTTTACCTTGTTATTCTTTTGATGCTTTATTATACAATTAAATCATTTAGAGATATAGAGGGAAATGGCTACATAACCTATGGAAAATGTGTGGCTCTTGGTTCACTTACATTGGCGGTATCTGCTCTTATTTCTACTATTACATCCTATATTTACATTAAATTTATTGATCCGGGAATTACTGAAAAACTTATTGAAATTTCAATTGTAGAAATGGAAAATTCGGGTGCTTCGGAGATGCAGATAGAGCAAACGATAGGTATTTTAGAAACTATGCTTTCTCCTGAAATGATGACTATAATGGGCTTTTTTAGTTATATGTTTATGGGCGGTTTAATATTATTAATTATTGCTGCTTTTATGAAAAGGGAAAATCCAAATCCTGATATTGATTCTTTAGATTCTGGAATATAAAAAGCAAATATCAATTATAATTCCTCTTTTTAATGAGGAAGAATCTTTACCAGAGCTTTCTGCTTGGATAGATAAAGTAATGCTGGCTAATTCATTTACTTATGAAATTATTTTTGTAGATGACGGAAGTAAAGATAAATCCTGGGAAGTAATTCAAAATCTAAGTAAACAAAATGCTAATGTTAGAGCAATTCAATTTAGAAGAAACTATGGCAAATCGGCTGCACTAAATACAGGCTTTGATGCTTGTGAAGGAGAAGTGGTGATTACCATGGATGCCGATTTACAAGATAGCCCTGAAGAAATTCCTGATTTGCGAAAAATGATTTTGCAAGATGGTTTTCATTTAGTTTCCGGCTGGAAAGCCAAACGTTATGACCCAATTAGCAAAACAATACCTACCAAGCTTTTTAATTTTGCCACTAGAAAAATGAGCGGTATTGAGCTACATGATTTTAATTGTGGATTAAAGGCTTATCATTCTGATGTGGTTAAAAATATTGAAGTGTATGGCGAAATGCACCGCTATATTCCGGTAATTGCAAAGTGGGCGGGCTTTACTAAAATAGGAGAGAAGGTAGTTCAGCATCAGGAAAGAAAGTACGGTTCGTCTAAATTTGGTTTAGAACGTTTTGTAAATGGCTTCCTAGACTTAATGTCTATTACTTTTGTTTCTAAGTTTGGTAAGCGTCCAATGCACTTCTTTGGTGCACTTGGAACCATTATGTTTATTCTTGGTTTTTTGGCTTCACTTTGGTTAGGAATAGATAAGCTGTTTATAGATACAAAAGCAAGATTAATTACAAGCTCACCTTATTTCTATATCGCGCTTACTTCAATGATAATTGGTTCGCAATTATTTCTAACGGGATTTTTGGCAGAGCTCATTTCTCGTAACTCTGCCAATAGAAATGCTTATCAGATTAAGTCAAAAATTGGAATTATTGACTAAAAGCTTGGAGCACTTATTGTTCTGTATCTTGCTTTGGTAGAAACCTGTTTGTTTTTAGGATACTTTATAGAATAAGACAATTCATAGCTTTTCGTTTCTCCTTTAGGAATTTCAGCTTTCCAAGTTAACTGGCCTGTAGTTTTATTTTCCTCAGCACCCGAAATATTCTGTACATCTACTGAAATCTCACTGTTTTGTGAAATCGGGTATTGGTCAAGAATCTCAATTTTTATTGTTTTATCATGGTTGTTTTTCACTTTAATTTCATAAGTGTAACTATCTTTTCTTTGATTACCTATGATATTTTTGCTTTGAAAATCTTGTTTTTCGGTTCTTGAAACCAATACTTTTTTATCTCTTCCAAGTGAAATATCAAGGGTATCTTCAAAATTTAAAGTATTAATTTTTGAAACCCCTGTAAATGTATTTCCAAAATAAATATTAGCCGGACCTTCAATTAAATTAAGCTTCTCCCATCCCGTAACTCTGGCTAGTAAAAATGCGTCTTTGTCAATTTTTGGAACAACAATGTGTGAATATTCGGCAGGCATATTGGTTTCTGAAATATCTACAATGTATGGTTTGGCATCAGAAGGAATAGTATATGGTTTTGAAATATTAAAATCTACACTTAACTCAGAAACAGTAATAGTTTTGTAGTTCACATTTTTCTGATACTGCTGCTGTACTTGTTGTATTTCAGCATTACTTTCATAAGATAAGTCATTGACTTTTCCGTATGAGCCTCTATTATTACTATAGGCTTCATTTTTATAGCCTGCTCCAGCTTTCTTTTTTAAATAGCTTGCTCCGTAGTTTAAATACCAAGGATCAAGATCTGGTCTTGAAGCACTTTCGTAAGGGTATGCTGATGATAAAATTAGAGGAATGATA
>CALALS010000018.1 GCA_937925525.1 uncultured Flavobacteriales bacterium
TAAAACATTAATAGCATGAGAAAAGTTAAATACATTTTAAGCTTAGTAGTAGTATTATTTGTTACTAATATTATAGCTCAACCTAATTTTGATTGGGGAGTAAGTTATGGGGGCACAAGTACAGACTATGGAGCTAGTGTTGCAGTTGACAATTCTGGAAATTTAGTTGTTGGAGGTTCTTTTTTTTCTCCGACTGTTGATGCAGATCCAGGTCCTGGAACAAAAAACCTGACTGTAAGTGGCACAGATGGATATATTTCGAAATTCGATCAAAATGGAAGTTTTCAATGGGTGTTACAAATTGGTGGTTCTAATAGTGATGCCTGTTTAATGGTTAAATTAGACCCTTTAGGAAATATATATGCAACTGGATATTTTTCTGGAACAGTTGATTTTGATCCAGGTACTGGAATATTTAATATGACTGCAAATGGTACTGGTGATGCATTTATTATAAAATTAGGGGTGAATGGCAATTTGATTTGGGCAAAACAAGTGGGGGCTATTGGTACAACTGTAGGTAATGGCATTGCAATTGACAATAGTGGTAATGTGTTAATCGCTGGTCAATATGGAAGCACATGTGATTTTGATCCAGGGCCTGGCGTTTTTAATCTAACTAGCGCAGGCAGTAATGACGCTTTTGTGTTGAAGTTAGACGCAAATGGAAATTTTTTGTGGGCAAAGTCTCTTGGGGGGACTAGCTCAGAATATGCACATGATATTGATCAAGCTGGAGCTAATGGTATAATTGTAGTTGGTGAATTTCAAGGTGCTGCTGATTTTAACCCAGGTTCAGGAGTCTTTAGTTTAACTTCTAACGGAATGAGAGATGGGTTTGCTGTAATGCTTGATAATAATGGAAACTTTGTTTGGGCATCTCAATATGGCGCAGCCGATAACGACAGAATTTTTAAATCAACATCGGATCAAAATGGAAATGTTTATTTGGTTGGAAATTTTAGAAATACTGTTGATTTTGATCCCGGTCCATCAGTTTACAACCTTTCTGCGGGTACAAGCAGTGACGGCTTTGTTTTAAAACTTGATGCAACAGGAAATTTTCAATGGGCTTTTAAAATTGGGAGTAGCTCAGTCAGTGAATTTACATACGATATCCATTATACCCCAAACTCTGATTTAATGGTTGTTGGGGGGTTTTCCAATACAATAGATATTGATCCGGGACCTGCCATATATAATTTAGTTGCTCAATGGGGAGAAGATGGATATCTCGCCAAATATGATACTTCTGGAAATTTTGTTTATGCACAGCATTTTACCGGAAATTCAAATCAAAAAGCTTATAGTGTTTCTGTCAATAATTCAGGCATAATTGCGGTTTCGGGTCACTTTGATGGCACATCTGATATTGATCCAACCGCAGGAACCTTTAATGTTACATCCAACGGGATTTTGGATGCTTTTACTGTAAGGTTGGTTGAATGTGTAAATACCAATAATACTTTTTCAGCTTTCGATTGCACAACATATACAGTACCCTCAGGAGATGAAACATATACAACCATTGGAAGTTATCAGGTCATGGATACCATTCCTAATGCATGTGGTCTTGATTCAATTATGACAATTAATTTAACCATAACTGGTCCATCAACCGGAACAGACGTAATCACCGCTTGTGATTCCTATACATGGATAGACAACAACAATTATACTACAAGTAACAATACTGCTACTCATACTATTGTAAATGGAGCAGCTAATGGGTGCGATAGTATTGTTACTTTAAACTTGACTATCAATAATACTGCTACAGGAACAGATGTAATTACTGCTTGCAATTCTTATACCTGGATAGACAACAATACTTATAATGTGAGTAATAACACAGCTACGCATACTATTGTGAATGGAGCAGCGAACGGGTGCGATAGTGTGGTTACTTTAAACTTAACTATCAATAATACCGCAACCGGAACAGATGTAATCACTGCTTGTGATTCCTATACTTGGATAGACAACAACACTTATACTGCAAGCAACAATACTGCTACGCATACTATTGTGAATGGAGCAGCTAACGGGTGCGATAGTATAGTTACCTTAAACTTGACTATCAATAATACTGCTACAGGAACAGACGTAATCACTGCCTGTAATTCTTATACATGGATAGACAACAACACTTATACTGCAAGTAATAACACAGCTACGCATACTATTGTGAATGGAGCAGCGAACGGGTGCGATAGTGTGGTTACCCTTAACCTTACCATTAACACTGTAGATAATTCTACCTCTACTCAAGGTAACGACAGTATAATGGCAAACGCAACAGGTGCAACCTATCAATGGTTAGATTGTAATAATAATTATGCAATAATTTCGGGTGCAACCAATCAATTATTTGTAGCTTCTGCTAACGGAAGCTATGCGGTAGAAGTAACTCAAAACAGTTGTACCGATACTTCCAATTGTATTACTATTACAGGAGTTGGGATTGAAAATATGTACAATGAAAATTCAATCACTATTTATCCTAATCCTAATAATGGATTGTTTACTATTAAAAACATAGATAATAAAAATCAAACAGTAGATTTGTCAATTATAAGCTTAACCGGAGAAATTATTGGCAATTGGTCATTTACCAATACCATTGAACTTAATCTCTCTGAAAAAGCAAAAGGTATTTATTACCTACAATTAAAAACAAAAGAAGGCATTACAACTAAAAAGCTATTGATACAGTAAAATGAATTTTCATAATGTTTTATATCAAAAGAAAGTACAGCTAATTTTGTACTTTCTTTTGCTTTTTAGTTGTCTGATTAATGACATAAAAGCCCAGAATACTTATAAAGTAGATAGTTTATACAAAATAGCAGCTAAAAGTGATACGTCTGCTATACGTGCAAGAATAGAACTATTTAATTATTATTCAAAATCAGATATAGAGTTAGGAAAGTCTCACTTGGATAGTGTGAACAACAATGCTTTATTGGATAAATATAAAGATATTAAGTCGTTGTTGTATGAAGCTTATGCTAATTACTATATTCAAAAGGGACGGTTTGATACGGCAAGTGTTTATGCGAATCAAGGATTGGTGTTGGCGCAGCTAGTTAAAGACAAAGCCCTTGAAGCTAAAAGTTGGAGAAATATTGGAGTTATAGCATGTGAGCAAGGAGATATTGAAAAGGGAATGAAATGCTATATGAAGGCAAAACTTTTATATAAAGAACTTGGGAATAAATATGGTGAAGCAGGAATGGCTGTTAATTTAGGAGGAGCTAATGCTATGGTTCGTAAATACAAAACAGCAGAAGCTTATATAAAAGAAGGATTGTCTTATTTAACCACTACTAATGAACAGCGAACAATAATGCGTACATATAGTATGTTAGCTGATGTATTGTCAAAACAAAAAAAGTTTGATGAGGCTATCTCAATTATTAAACTGGAAAGAGACATGGCAATACAACTTAAAGATTTATACCAATTAACGGTAATTGATCAAGGCTTAGGTGGGATTTATTATAATCAGGGTAAACAAGATAGTGCACAGTTTTATACATCTAAAGCACTTCGTGCTTTTAAAAAGTATAACTTTTCTCAAGGCATAGCTCAATCTTCAATGAATTTAGCAGGTTCTTATTACGAATCCGAAAAATATGACAGTGCATTGGTCTACATTCGGCAAGGAATAAGTATATCCCGAGAAATAGGAAGTATGCGTCAGGTTACCCAAGGATACCATCTTTTGAGTAAAATTAACGAGAAGCTGAATGATTATAAAGGAGCCTATGAAGCGTCTCAACGGTACAATTTCCTTAACGATAGTTTGATTGGTTCTGAGAACAGAAAAAGAATGGATGAGCTTGCACTAACATTTAAAACTAAAGAAAAAGAATATGAGAATGAACTTCTCATGGAAAAAGATAAACTAAATAGTATAAAACTTAAACAACAAAAATACCTTATTTCATTATTAATAGCGATAGTACTAGTAATTATCACAGTAACTATTATCTTTTTTAAGCAAAGAAAAATTAAAGAAAAGCATAAAAAGTTAGAACTAGAACAGAAGGCACTCAGAGCTCAAATGAATCCCCATTTTATTTTTAATAGCCTAAATAGCATACATCGTATGTTCATTCAAGGAGATATTGACATAGCAAACGACTATATTGGTGATTTTGGTGAGCTGCTTCGCACTATATTAGAAAACAGCGGAAAATCAGCTATCCCCTTAAATGATGAAATAAATACTATTAAGCTATATCTTGAAATTGAAAAAATGCGAACCGAAGAAATGATAGAATATAACTTAAATATTGACCCCACCATAGATGTATATAATTGTTTAGTACCACCACTAATTATTCAACCTTTTGTAGAAAATTCAATATGGCATGGAATTCTTCCTGCTGAAAGGAAAGGAAAAATAACCATAGATATTACCCGAAAAGATAAAAGCACATTAAAGTGTATTATTACAGACAATGGAATAGGTATTGAGCAAAGTAAAAAACAAAAGAAAACAGAAGAACATAAGTCAAAAGGAATGAAAATTACTGAGGATCGATTAAATTTATCCAATTCAGTAAAAGCCGAAGAATTACCAACCGGTGGAACAAAAGTTACGATATTAATACCGTTAGTTAATGATTAAAGCAATAATTATAGACGATGAAAAAGACGCCAGATTTGTGTTAAGAAATTTGGTAGAAAAACACCTGGGCTCTTTAACTATTGTAGCTGAAGCAGACGGAATAGAAACAGGAATAGAAGCCATTAATAAACACCAACCTGACTTAGTGTTTTTAGATATTCAAATGAGAAAAGGAACAGGGTTTGATCTTTTAAAAAAAATAGGAAGCATAAACTTTGAAGTGATTTTTGTTACTGCCTACAATCAATACGCTATTGATGCTTTTAAATTTAGTGCTTTTGGTTACTTATTAAAACCTATTAAAACAAGAGAGTTAAAAGAAGTTGTAGAGAAGTTAGAGAAACAAATAAAAGCTCAGAAAACCGGAATTAATCAACGTTTAAAAGTTTTGGTAGAAAACTATGGTAATCAAGGTGAAATACAAAAGCTTATTATCAATAATGTTGAAGGTTTCCAGGTCGTAAAAATAGACAGTATTATCCGATTAGAAGGCGACAGAAATTATACCCATTTTATATTAGAAGACGGTAAAAAAATTACTACCAGTAAAAATATTGGCGAGTACGAAGAACTATTAAATGATTACGGATTTTTTAGAATTCATCAAAGTTTTATGATTAGTTTGCGACATGTAAGCGCCTATATAAAAGGAGATGGTGGAATGGTAAAGATGACTGATGGAGAATTACTAAAAATAAGTCGCTACCGAAAAGGAGAGTTTCTAAAGCGATTTGAATAACAAAACAAGGTTATTCACAGCCTAGTATTGTTTTAATATCATCTAAAATTTGGTTCGACATTTGAACTTTTTCGGCTACAAACAAAAAAGGACTCCCAAAAAGAGTCCTTAAACTTTTATTTATAAATAATGCTACGCTTCTTTAAGAATTAATAAAGGTGTGTGGCTGTGAAAAGCTAATTTCTTAGAAACGCTAGAATGTATTATCCCCTCAAAAAAGTTTCTCTTTTTATTTACAACACAAAGTAAGTCTGTTTCATTTTCATCCACATAATCCAATATTGCCTTTTCTATATCCTCACCATTGATTTGATGATAGGTATGCCCATATAATCCAAAAAACTTTGAGGAAATATTGTCATTTTGAAAAGAATTAACTTCCTCAGCCACTGCTTCTTTTTCAGTTACAATGTTTAAAACATCTATAGAAGCTCCTGAGGCTTCCACAAGGCTGTACAAAGGGTTTAGTGTTTTTTTGTCAATGTCAGATAAATCCGAAGCAAATACTACTTTTTTTGGTGATTTTAACACCGCCTGTTCAGGCACAACAATAATAGGCAACTTAGAGTTTTTAACCACATCAAAAGTTGTGCTACCAATAACTACCTCTCTAATACCGGAAGAGCCTTTTGTTCCCATTAGAACAAAATCTATATTCTCTTGCTTTGAAATTTTTCTAATCATGGACGTTACCGTACCCTTGAATGTTGACAATGATATTCTCAAGTCAACATTAGAATATTCTGCAACTAAATCATCTCTTAGCTTTTTTAATCTACTACCCACCTCATCTTTGAATAATTTATCAATAGAAATTAGCATTGTAGCTCCCGCTTGTGGCGTTTCATAAGCATGTGATATGATAAACTTGCATTCATCAATATTTCCAAATAATTCTATACCATACCTTATGGCTTGAATAGAACTGTTGGAAAAGTCTGTTGGAAATAAAATTGTTTTCATAATTAATTAATAAAGTGTAGAGCAAATATCACGCTGTCTATAACAACCGCTGCTGTGAGGCAATATACAATGTATTTTACGGGTGAAACCGAAAGAACCATAGATAAAGTTAAAGCAGAAGGAATTCCTATTAATATTAACTTGACTAAATTTCCATCGGCAGAACCTGCTGCTAGTCCTCCTAAACACCCAAATAATAAAATAGCAACCGGAGAAATAATCCATCTTAATCTTTCTAATTGAATTTCAGACATTCCGAACACTAATGTTTCTGCCTTAGGATGTTCAATAACGGTTTCTGGTGTAACGTCATAGATATGTGATGTTGTTGTTTCCATTTTTTATGTTTTTAAATTATAATACAAATGTATTACTACAGAAACCCAGAAACGATGAGGGTAATCATACGAAATACTGATTTTTATCAGCTATGGAGTAAGGCGGTTTATATCGGCCGCAATTTGTTTTAAAGATGAAATATTAGACTCTGATAATCCATAGTCTCGCACAGGGTATATTCCATGTCGAGATATTTTTACAGGAATACTGATTACTGATTTTATCCCTAACAAGTCTTCATAATAATCACATGTTTGTATTGAAACAGGTAATAAAATATCTCTTGGTTCTAAAATCAAATCCATAATTCTGATGGCCGCCATAGATGGTCCATACTTTGAAGCTCCTTCGTAACTTTTTATAAAATTTGCTTCGTTAAGCGTTTTTTGTTTTATCTCTTCTATCTCTTTATCAGAAAATATTTTACGAATAGGTTTTCTTGAAACAAATGAATGTTCATCAATAAAAATGGCATTTTGTCCATGCTCTCCTAGTACCATTCCTTTTACTTCAGATACATTTACCAGAGCTTTTCTAGCTAAATTTTTTTCGTACCTCCACTTGTCCAGCAAAGTCCCTGTTCCTAATATTTGATAAGGGTTGTGTTTAGGAAAGTTTTTAATGATGAAGTTGGTTATTATTTCAACAGGATTGGTAACTACAATAACATAGGTATTTTTTCCAAGCTTCACTTTTGAAAAAACTTCTTTGGTAATTTCTACGCTTTCATTTAAAACATCTATTCTTTTTGCTCCTTTGGGTACTTTACCTCCTGCCGTATGAAAAACAAACCCACAATCTTCCACTAATTGATATTGATTGACCATAATCTCATGATCATTTCCGCAGTTAGCATGCTCTAAGTCTGTTAATCTTCCTATTACATGTGGAGAAGGATCAATTATGTTGATTTTAAAGTGATAATCTCTTCTTGAAAGAAGCATAGACAATATTGTAGACCCCACATTACCAAGACCAAAAATGCTTACAAAAACTTCCTTTTTAGGCATTACTTTATAATTAATACCGCCTTTTCAGTATGGTTACATACGTTTTCGGCAATACTTCCATTAAGCATATGATTAATTCCTGAACGACCATGTGTTTCAAGCGCAATTAAATCAGCGCCATCTTTTTTCGAAAAGTTTACAATTCCTTGGTCAATAGATAAATCGCAATAAATATAAAATGGATTATTTTTAAGCTTATTTGCCTTAAAAAACTTTTCCTTTTGTTTCTCTATATCGTAACTCGTTTCAAAAAAGTTGGGTACATTGACATACAGAAATTCAACATTGGCATTAAATAAAGCTCTTGCTTCATCTAGCTTTTTTAATGTGTTGTTTTTTAATAACTCAAAATTTGTGGCAAATAAAAGTTTTTTGATTTTGGTTTTCTTAAACTTTTCCGGCACCACCAAAACTGAGGTTTCTGATTGTCGAATTACTTTTTCAGTATTGCTTCCTATCAACATTTCTTTCATGCCCGAAGCTCCCTTGGTTCCCATTACTACCATTCCGGCATCTACCTTTTTAGCCGTTTTTATAACGTTAGTAACCATGAACTGGTAAGACACACTATAATCAACACTTACTCCTTTTTTGGTTATGGTATTTTTTAACTTCTCTAATTGCTTTTTTGCTTTTTGTTCAACCGTCTTCATAGTAGGATAATACGCTCCCTGGTTATCATAGCCAAGTGCCATGCTTCCTGCTGAAGTCATTTCGGGATAAGCCCAGTCAATAGGCACATGAACAGAATGGGTTAAATGAATTTTTGAACCCGACTGTTTTGCAATGTGAACAGCAAAGTTAAGTGCGTTTAAAGAGCATTTTGAAAAATCGGTTGGTACTAATATAGTTTTCATAATTATATTTTTATGCATTGTTTGCTTCTGCAAGTGTCCAATCATCCGTTTGAATGGTTTCTAACCAAACGTCATTTGATTTTCTGAACACCTGTACATTTAAATCAAATTGTGACTTAAATTCCTTTTCCAGTTCAGCAATTGTTTGATTTTCTGAAAGGTCAAAAAAGGTATGTGGAACTTTTTGTGATAACTCAGAAAGCAGTACATTTTTTTCTATTTGCTCTTCCGGTTTGGTGCCTTGACCTTTAATATGACCCGACTTAAAAAACTCAATTTTTAAGTTATTGAATTTTGAAGAAAAGGATTTTTTAATGTCCTCTGTTGTTTTGTGTTTTGATATTTCCATCGTATAAACATTTGCTAATTTATACAAAGGAACAGACTTTATCAACCTTACGTTATGATAAAGTACAAAGCAAAATATGATATTTATCAGCCTAGAGGGTTTACTTCCTTTTTAAGTAAACCTAAGTCATTTACACAAATTTCCCTGCCTTTGGATGAGATGAGTCCTTCTTCTTTAAATTCAGATAAAGTTCTGATTAAAGACTCAGTAGCCGTACCCACTATATTAGAAAGGTCTTCCCTTGTGATGGATAAATTAGTCGATCCTGTTTTTTCTACAAGCTTCAACAGCGTTTCTGCGGTTCTTTCTCTAACTGAGGCATAGGCCAACTTTAAAAGTCGTTCTTCATTCTCGTGCACATCAAGTGCTAATTTTTTTAAAAATAAAGTTGCTAAATTTCTGTTAGTCTCTAATAGTTTTAAAAACTCAGTTTTATCAGTAGCTATTAATTCTGTCTCTTCAATTGTTTCAACAGTTTCTTTTCTTTTGGTATCTTCTAATATCTCTATATGACCAAAAAACTCTCCTCCTTTTAAAATATTTGTAACTAATACTTTTCCGTAAGAATCTGTTTTAATACCTTTTATTCTTCCTGAAACAATGAAAAAGAAGGTGTTTGCAGTATCTCCTTCTGTATATAATACTTGTCCTTTTCTATACACTTTTTTTTCGTTAGCCTTAAAAAGTTCACTAAGCTCATTGAGTGAAAGAATTTTCTGGGTTTGGTCTGTTGACGAATCTCCTACTTTTTTAAAGGCATCATGAATTGCGGTTGTTTTATTTAATCTTACCTCAATGGCTTTTAACAAGTCTGTTTCGTCAAATGGTTTTGTTATATAATCATCTGCTCCAAGGGCCATTCCTTTTCTTATATCACCTTTATCTGCTTTTGCCGTTAAGAATATAAATGGAATATGCGCTGTTTCGGGTGTTTTGCTGAGGATGTGTATTACACCATATCCGTCCATTTCAGGCATCATAATATCACATATAATGATATCCGGTAAATGTTTCTTTGCAGTTTCAACTCCTCTTTTCCCGTTTTCAGCTGTTAACACATCATAATTGGCAAGCTCTAAAATCTCTGCTATGTTTTCCCTTATATCAAGGTTATCCTCAATTAGTAATATCTTTTTCATTAATAGGAATTGTTAATTTTATTGTTGTACCAACATTTTCTTCGCTCTCAATTTTAATCGTTCCGCCCAACATATCCAAGTATTTTTTTACAATCGTCAGGCCTAAACCTGTTCCTTGTATATTGGTAACGTTTGAAGCTCTAAAAAAACGTTCAAACATGTGTTTTAAATCTCTCTCAGGAATACCCACTCCTTCATCTTGTACCTGAAAGTGAAGAATTCCTTTTTCAGTTTTACACTTTATATAAATTTTGCCCGCCTCTTTTGAGTACTTAATTGCATTAGAGAGTAAATTTATAAGTATATTCTTAAAAATATGGCCATCTATTATAACCTCTTCATTTTTAGTTGAGCAGTCTAAAATTATCTCTTGGCCCTTTTTCTTTATTAAACTAATTTCTTCAATAGACTCATTAACCAATTCCTTTAGGTTGATTTTTTCGACATTTGAAGAAACTTTACCGGATTCTAACTTGTCAATAGATAAAAAGTCGTTGAGTATTTGAGTTAAGTTATTTACTGATGACTTTATTCTGGATAAATGCTTAGTTGTTTTTTCTGTATTATTTGTTGGGGCAAGATGGTTATACTTTTCAAGTATTGATGCTGAGGATAATATAGAGCTTAATGGAGTTCTAAACTCATGTGATGCCATGGAAACAAAACGAGACTTTAATTCATTAAGTTCCTTTTCTTTGGCTAGTGCATTTAATGTTTCCTGTTCGGCCTTTTTCTGACCGGAAATGTTTTGCTCAACAACTAATATTTGAGTTATTTTATTGTCTTCATCCGGCAAAGGAACTGCGGAAAGAAGGTAAATGTTGTCTTTATATTTAATTTCAAATTGCTTGGGTTTGCCATTAAATACTTCCAGTAGATTTTCCCTTGCTTCTTCACGTATTTGAGCATCCAGTTTATCAATGAAATTGGTTCCCACTAAGTTTGCACTTGTTATTCCAAGCTCAAATAATTCTTTTCCTTCTACAAAAACATAATTAAGCTTTTCGTCAAATACATTAATTGTTCCGTTAGGGAAATGCCGGGCAATAATTGCATACAACTTTTGACTTTTTTCAAGCTCAAGTGTTCGTTGCTTTACTTTTTCCTCTAGCTCTTGATTCAATTCAAAAAGTCGATTCTCTATTTTCTTTTTCTCTGTAATGTCTGTAATTAAAGCCATTACTAAAAGTTTTCCGTTGTGTTTAATGTGATTTAAAGATAGTTCAATAGGAAACTCTACCCCATTTTTTTTGAGCCCATATAAATCAAGCCCAATACCCATAGATCTTTGTACAGGTTTTTGGTTATAATTACTTCGGTGAGTTTTATGAGACTTTCGAAACCTGGTAGGAATTAAATCCTCAATAGTAAGAGACTCAAACTCCTTTTGGGTATATAGAAACATTTTGCTGGCTGCAGGATTAGATAAAAGAACTTTACCTCTTTCATTTGATATAATAAACCCCTCTGCAGACGACACTAGCAACCCGTGAAGTACTTCATTAAGATTCTCTATGTCATCTAGCATTTCAGACAAAATCCAACTGTTTTGATTTTCTCAAAGAAAGAAAAAATTAGTTAATCGGGTGCTTCACAATCACTTTTTCAATATCGCTGTCAAACCTTTTGATTAGTTCTCTTTCTTCTTCTGTTGAAGGAGGAAAAGCTTCAGCTACTTTTTTAAGTATTGTACAAAATTGGTATTTCAAGTCCATTGTTAAATGGTGTTTGCCAAGCTCTATTGAATTCATTGCCCAATCATAAACGGTGTCTATTGAATTTCCGTCTTTAGCCAGCAATTGAAATATAATTTCGGTATAGCCAAAATCTATGTCATGGTCTATTTCTGATTTTACTATTTCCTTTAAAGCTTTAAGTTCTTCATTTTGAATTTTATCGTCAGCTTTTGCAACAGCATAAGCTAAAATACCTATTGCATAAAATAAATGTTGTTTCGATGTTTGCATAAAATTAGTTTTTGTAGGTTATTACAAAGTACGGCTTAATATTTTTTTTATTAGATGACTAAGTTATTTATAATATATGATAATTATCAGCTTTAGCAATTTTTAATTTTTTGGGGTTCTGTATTGTGCTTGCTTATAATATAATTAACTTTGGTAAATGGCAAGATTTATAAAAAACATATCCCTTACTAAAAATAAAGTTCCCGGTACAATTGAGTTTATCGGAAAGAAAAAGGTTGAAACTGTTGAAATAAACCTTTTTGATTATAACGCTACTGAATTTGAAGAAAAGGACATTGAGCTCGATAATATTTCTGACACTTTTCTTTCAAGTAATTCTGTATCATGGATAAACGTTAGTGGGCTTCATGATGTGCCTGTTCTTGAAAAAATAGCTACTACCTTTGATTTACATCCATTATTAATGGAAGATGTTGCCAACACTCTTGGAACTTCAAAATTTGAAGTATATGAAAACTATGTTTTTTTCTCGATAAAAATGATAGGTTATAATGACCAAAAAAGGGAGTTTTCATCAGAACAACTAAGCATTGTGCTTGGTGAAAGCTATATCATTACTTTTCAAGAACGACCCGGTGATTTTTTTGATGGTATAAGAGAAAGAATTAGAAAAAATATTGGTAGAATTAGAAAAATGAAAAGTGACTATTTGTGCTATACTTTAATCAACACTATTCTACATAATTATATTGATGTATCGGAAAAGCTAGGAAAAGAAATTGATGATTTAGAAGAACAAATCATGCAATCAACTAACCGAGATATCTTAAGAAAGATAAATGACTTTAAAGTGGAAATTATTTATCTAAAACGACACTTTAGGCCGGTAAAAGAAAACCTAATGATTTTTTCTAAATCGGAAAACAAAATTATTCGTCATGAGGTAAAACACTTTTATAAGGATTTATTTGACATTTCGTCACTTGCTATTGATGCTATAGAAAATTACAACACGCTTTTATCAGAAATGCTTAATATTTACAATACCATGGTGTCATTGCGGTTAAATGATATTATAAAGTTCCTGACTATCTTCTCTACTATATTTATCCCACTTACTTTTATTGCCGGGATTTATGGCACCAACTTTCAATACTTTCCGGAATTAGGCTATAAATATGCTTATCCAATATTTTGGGGGCTGTTAATTCTAATAGCCTTGGGAATGATTTTTTATTTTAAAAGAAAAAAATGGTTGTAAAACCATAACATTATTATATATATTTGATATTATTTTTTAAAATTGGTTTTCATAAATTTATT
>CALALS010000019.1 GCA_937925525.1 uncultured Flavobacteriales bacterium
AGCCAGCAATTCTTCTTCCAAAATATAATCTCCTAAAAGCGCTTTTCCATCGTCAAAATCTTTTCCTTTTTTGTCAATGTTTTTTCCTACTTCTTCTAATCTGTCACGGGTATCCATCATAATTTTTCTTGGCGAAAGTTTTTTGCCCGTAATATTTGCCGGACATTCGGCAGTACACCTACCACATTCCGTGCAACTGTATGCATTCATTAATTGAATAAATGTTAAATCCGTAACATCTTTAGCTCCGAATTTTTCTACAGGAGCATCTGTAGCCGGAGCAGCGTAAGGGTCGGCAGTTGGGTCCATCATCAGTTTTACTTCATTTGTAACTGACTCAAGGTTATTGATTTTCGTTTTACTTTCAAGTTTAGAATAGTAAGTGTTGGGAAAAGCCAGTATGATATGGAAGTGTTTAGAATAGGGAAGATAATTCATAAATGCTAAAATTCCCACTATGTGAAACCACCAGGCGGCTCTTTCTACAAACATCAAAAATGAGTCAGAGTATGATTCAAATAGCGGAACTAGGAGAGAACTGACAGGATAGGATCCGGCATTTACATAATGCTCAACACCTCTGGCTTGAAGAACCTGATCGGCAGCATTCATCTTTAAGAAAGCCATCATCAAAGCAATCTCAAATATTAAAATTAAGTTAGCATCTGTGGTAGGCCATTTTTTCATTTCACGATTATGAAAACGCCCGATTTTAAGTATATTTCTTCTAATCAAAAATATCACACATGCAACAATTACCAATAAGGCTAACACTTCAAAGCTTCCGATTAAAACATCATAAAACCCACCCATAAAAGATAAAACCCGGTGCGTTCCAAAAATACCGTCTATTAATATTTCAAGTACTTCAATGTTGATGATAACGAAACCAACATAAACAAGGATGTGAAGAAAGCCTGCTATTGGTCTGGCGGTCATCTTTGATTGACCTAGCGCAACTTTTATCATTGTTTTCCATCTTTCAGAAGAATCCCCACTTGGTTTTACTTTTTTGCCGAGCATGATGTTTCTTCTTATAAAAGCAACGTTTTTGTAGAACAAAAATCCTGCTGCGCCTAGTATGATAATAAATATGATGCTTGATATCATGTGTTTAGTTTCTTATTCGTAGTTATTAATTTATCCTCTTAATTCTGCTCCGGTTTCTTTATTAAATACATCAATAATATTTTTCATAATGCCATCCACTTCTTCAT
>CALALS010000020.1 GCA_937925525.1 uncultured Flavobacteriales bacterium
ATTCAAGGAATTGAAAATCCTTCTAAAGAAAAAATAATTGAATTAGGTAAAAAAGTAGTTGAAGCCAAGTATGGTAATTTGTTTCAGATGTATGAAAAGATTACCGATGATAACCCTTACGAAACTCCAATGAAAATTTATCCGGCAGTTCACTATACAATGGGTGGTTTATGGGTAGATTACAATTTAATGACAACTATACCCGGATGTTATGCCTGTGGAGAAGCTAATTTTTCAGACCATGGTGCAAATAGATTAGGAGCATCGGCATTAATGCAAGGGTTAGCAGATGGTTATTTTGTGCTGCCTTATACAATAGGAGACTATTTATCTAAGGATATTAGAACCGGGAAAATTCCCACAAATACCCCTGAATTTGATGCAGCTGAGGCTAAAGTAAAAGAGCAGCTTTCTAAGTTTGTAAACAATAACGGAACTAAGTCAGTAGATTATTTCCATAAAAGACTTGGAAAAATTATGTGGGATAAGTGTGGTATGGCTAGAAATGAAAAAGGGTTGAACGAAGCTTTAGTAGAAATAGCACAATTAAGAGAAGAGTTTTGGAAAGATGTTAAGGTTCCCGGTAAAATGGATGAGTTTAACCCTGAATTAGAAAAAGCGGCTAGAGTTGCAGATTTCCTTGAATTAGGTGAACTTTTTGCAAAAGATGCTTTACACAGAAATGAGTCCTGTGGTGGCCACTTCAGAGAAGAATATCAAACAGAAGAAGGTGAAGCAAAAAGAGATGATGTAAATTTTGCTTATGCTGCAGCATGGGAGTATAAAGGTAAACCAAGTGACGCTATACTTCACAAAGAGGAACTGAAGTTTGAAAATATTGAGTTAAAACAAAGAAGTTATAAATAAGAACTAAGCTACTATGAATCTGACATTAAAAATCTGGAGACAAAAGAATAGTAAAGACAAAGGTAAAATGGAAACGTATCCGGTAAAGGATATTTCTCCTGATATGTCTTTTCTTGAAATGATAGATGTTCTTAACAATCAATTAATAGAGTCAGGTCAAGACCCTGTTGCTTTTGACCATGATTGTAGAGAGGGAATTTGTGGAATGTGTAGTATGTTTATTAATGGGCAAGCTCATGGTCCGGGAAGAGGAATCACTACATGTCAGCTACACATGCGTTCTTTTAAAGATGGAGATACTATTTATATTGAGCCATGGAGGTCGGCTGCATTTCCGGTTATTAAAGATTTAGTTGTCGATAGAAGCTCTTTTGATAGAGTTATTCAGGCGGGTGGCTATGTTTCTGTAAATACTTCCGGTAACACGCAAGATGCAAATGCTATTCCTATTCCAAAAGAAGATGCAGACAAAGCGTTTGATGCGGCAACATGTATTGGTTGTGGGGCGTGCGTAGCTGCTTGTAAAAATTCTTCAGCTATGTTGTTTGTATCAGCTAAGGTTTCTCAATTAGCTTTACTTCCACAAGGAAAAGTTGAAGCAAAACAAAGAGCTTTAAACATGGTAAAACAAATGGACGAAGAAGGTTTTGGAAATTGTTCTAATACCGGAGCTTGTGAGGTAGAGTGTCCTAAAGGAATTTCATTAGAAAACATTGCTCGTATGAATCGAGAATACTTAAAAGCTTCAATTAGCTAATACTTACTTTACTAAACTACAAACTTTATTGAAGGACTCCATTCTAATAATATATACTGGCGGAACTATCGGAATGATTAAAGATCCTGCTAGTGGAGAACTAAAGCCTTTTGATTTTTCTTATTTAGCAAACGAAATTCCCGAACTCAAAAAGTTTAATTGCACACTTGATGCAAAGTCACTAGGTGAGGCAATAGACTCATCTGATATGACTCCAGAGGTATGGGAAGAAATTGCTGAAATAATTTTCCAAAATTATAATAATTACACCGGATTTGTTGTGCTTCATGGAAGCGATACCATGGCATTTACTGCATCAGCATTAAGTTATATGTTACAAGGTTTAAAAAAGCCAATTGTTTTAACAGGCTCACAATTGCCTATTGGTGCTGTGAGAAGTGACGGGAAAGAAAATTTAATTACAGCTATTGAAATTGCGTTAGCCAAACAAAACAATGAATCCATTATTCAAGAGGTAGCCATTTATTTTGAGTATAAACTTTATAGAGGAAACCGAACACAAAAAATAGACGCACAAAACTTTCAAGCGTTTAGTTCCTTTAATTATCCTTTGTTAGCTGAGGCTGGAGTGGATGTGAAGTATAACTACCCTTATTTGTTTCGTTCAGATAAAAAAGATTTAATTCTTAAAAAAGGTTTTGTTTCGGAAGTCGCTGTATTAAAGTTTTATCCGGGTATTTCTAAAGATTATGTTTTAGCAGTATTAAACAACAGTTGCAAAGCGATTATTATCGAAACTTTTGGTGCCGGTAATGTAACCACAGAAAAATGGTTGATTGATGAGTTAAAAAAACAAATTGATAACCATAAAATAATATTGAATGTTACTCAATGCAATGGCGGAATGGTAGAACAAGGCAAGTATGCTACCAGTAAGCAATTAAAAGAAATTGGAGTTGTTTCAGCTAAAGACATGACATTCGAAGCTGCCGTTACTAAATTGATGTTTTTACTATCTCAAGAAAAAGAAACTTCTTCTGTCATCAAAAAAACTCAGGAGCCTATAGCCGGAGAAATAACTCTTTAGTGCCATTACCTACTTATTTTCTATAGTTTTTAGTACCATTTATACTTAAAAATCAACCTTTCCTTGTTTGATTTTGCATTAATATTTTTACGTATATCATTTTTTTATATTTTTACGTTCTCAAATCAGAGAAAACGTTCTTTGTTTGGAGAAGTGGCCGAGTGGTCGAAGGCGCACGCCTGGAAAGTGTGTATACCTCAAAAGGGTATCAAGGGTTCGAATCCCTTCTTCTCCGCAGCAGGTCAACAAGTATTAAAAATAAAAACCTAATAACTAATAATTAATTACTCTTTATGAAAAAGATTTTTGCAATATTTTCTCTTGTAGGATTGATGAGCTTTGGAGCTTATAACAATGTTTATGCACAAGATAGTTCTGCAGCGGCTACAGAGCAGCCGGCAACAGAACAAGTAAAAGAAGAACCTGCGGCTGAAGCATCTAATACTGCTGCGGAAGAAATACCTCAAGAAGAATTAAATTTTCATCAAACGATTAAAAACAGCTTCATAGAAGGTGGTCCCGACTTCCTGGGG
>CALALS010000021.1 GCA_937925525.1 uncultured Flavobacteriales bacterium
GTTTCTTTATTAAATACATCAATAATATTTTTCATAATGCCATCCACTTCTTCATCCGTAAGCGTTTTTGTTTCATCTTGAAACAGAAAGCTCATGGCGTATGACTTTTTATCTTTATCAATGTTCTTTCCTTTATAATAGTCAAACAAGCTGATTTCCTTTAATATTTGCTTTCCTTGCTTTTTAGCCAATTCACATAATTGTTCGTAGCTTATCTCATTATTTAATAGTAATGAAAGGTCTCTTCTTACAGAAGGAAATTTAGAGATAGGTTGATATTTTATATTGGTGTTTTTAACTAAGTCAAGTAGTGTATTAAAATTAAAATCAGCATAATACACTTCTTGTTTAATGTCGAAATTCTTTAAAATAGCGGAACTGATTTTACCAAAATCAACCACTTGTTTTTTGGCAACTTTTAACGTTAAACCATACTCAAAAATTTCAGACTTTAGCTCTTTTTCTGTTACACTTAAATTTGATAAACCCGTCTTAACCAAAATAGCATTAACTAAACTTTTTAAATAGTAAAAGTCAGACGGTGAATCGGGTGTTTTCCATGACTCTTCTTGTTTAAGCCCTGTAAGGATAATAGAAAGTCTTTCTGTTTCCTGATAGTTTTCGTGTTGGTGATAGGTTTTCCCAAATTCAAACAGTTTTAAATCATTATTTTTTCTGTTGATGTTGTATCTGGCAGTTTCTAATCCTCCTTCTAATAATGATTTTCTAAGTACATTCAATTCTTTACTAATAGGATTGAGTATGATTACTGAATTAGCCTCTTCATAATACTTTCCATTAGTTAAAGAGTTATTCATAATTTCAGAAAGCCCTTTACCAACCAATAAATCTGAAATGGTATTTTTTACTTTTTCTTTATCGGGATGGGTAGAGTAGGAGATAGAAAATCTAGGTTGCTCAGGAAGAGTAATGTTGTTAAAACCATAAATTCTAATGATTTCCTCTACTACATCACATGGCCTTGTTACATCTACTCTGTAAGTTGGAACCAACAAATCCAGCTCATCGTTTTCTTCCTTTACAATTTCAAATTCTAGCTCTGCTAATATTTTTTTAATAATTTCTTTTGGTATTTCATTGCCAATTAACCTATTGCAGTATTCGTAGGTCAACTTTACGTTGGCTTTTTCAATTATATTTGGATAATGGTCAATAATCTCAGAAGCAATTTCTCCTCCTGCAATATCCATCATTAGTTTAGCAGCCATTTTCAGCCCTGTAATGGTAATGTTGGGATCAACGCCTCTTTCGTACCTAAAAGAAGCATCTGTGTGCAAGCCATGTCTCTTAGATGTTTTTCTAATGGTAACAGGGTTAAATAACGCACTTTCAATAAAAACAGTTTTTGTAGAAGTTGAAACACCAGAGTCTTTACCACCAAAAACTCCGGCCATACACATTGGCTTTTCGGCATTGCAAATCATTAAATCTTCTGATGAAAGCTCTCTCTCTACACCATCTAGTGTGATGAATTTTTCTTTTTCATTAGCTTTTTTCACCACTACTTTGTGCCCGCTAATTTTGTCATAGTCAAAGGCGTGCAAGGGTTGTCCTATACTGTGCATCACATAGTTAGTAATGTCAACTATATTGTTGATAGGACTTAAGCCAATTGAAGTTAATCTGTTTTTTAGCCAGTCCGGAGAATCTGTAACTTTTAAGTTAGTAACTACTATTCCAGCATATCTTGGGCTGTCTTCACTATTTTCAACTTCAACTTGAATAGGAAGTTTGTTATTTGCTTTAGGAAGTTCAATTTCTTCCAGTTTTATCGAAAGATTTTTTCCTGCCACATTTAAAGCTGCAACCAAATCTCTAGCTCTTCCAAGGTGACTAGTTGCGTCAGCACGATTTGGGGTTAGTCCAATTTCTTGAAACTTATCCGAACTAATATTAAAGTATTCCGAAGCCAATGTTCCTACTTTTGCATCAGGAGAAAGTACCATAATTCCGTCATGCCCTTCACCTAAACCAATCTCATCTTCCGCACATATCATTCCTTCAGAAACTTGTCCTCTAATTTTAGCTTTTTTAATTTCAAAAGGCTCACCATTTGTGGGATATATGGTTGTTCCCACTTTAGCCACCACTACTTTTTGACCTATCTCAACATTAGTTGCGCCACATACAATGTTTAATGGTTTGTCTAAACCAACATCAACGGTCGTAAGGTTTAACCTATCTGCATCAGGGTGTTTTTCTTTGGTAAGCACTTCACCAATAACCAAGCCTTTTAAGCCTCCTGGAACAGAGCTCACTTCCTCAATTGCTTCAACCTCAAGACCTGTGTCAGTAAAGACTTTTGCGGTACTTTCAGCAGTTAAGTTTGAGACATCCTGTCCTTGAAGATATAGTTTAAGCCACTCAAATGAGTTTTTCATCAATAAATGTTTGCTACAAAGGTAAAAATACAATACGTATATAGAAACCTATTTTGATGGGTAATGTTCAAAGTTTTACACGATTTCTTAACGATTATACTTTTTAAATTCAGTGTCTATCGTTTTTGCAAAACCACTTTTTTTATCGGTCTTTTTTCCTTCAACTCTTTTAAAACCATTAGAGTTAACAGCATAAGTAATAGTGCTATCACTGACAAAGCGTTTTGCCCACTCTGGGTCTTCACCGCCTAAATCTTTATATTCTTGTCGCATTTTTAGTTGGTAGCCTTCTTCAGTTTTTGTTAGAAGTGAATTAACATACAGCACAGTTCCTTCTCCTGAATTATTAGCTATTTTCATTTGCTTGGTAACTTTAGAGCTATCACAATTAAAAATTGCAAACTCAAGCGTATAAGCTCCGTATTGTGAAGGAGTTCTTATAATTAAAAGTTTTTGGTTCTCATCTAACGGAAGTTGTTTGCAAGCAAAAAGGCCTTGTTCAATATTTTTTTTCATATCACCCGGAAAGTTTTCGTACTTCACTTGCCCTTCTTTTCCAAAGTATTTAAATAGATGAAAACCTATCCAATTTCCTTTAAATTCATAAGGTGTTTCTTTAGATATAGCATTTGATGTAATTATATAAAGCGAGTCTTCTACTCTAATTTTTTCAAATAAATTTAAAAACTCTGCATGTCTAATTTCACAACTATCAACGCTTTGAATGTCAGAAGTGTTGCCCGTAACAACTTCAGAAATAGTGTCGTTATTGCTTTCATTGTTGGCTTTTTCTGTTTGTGGTTCGCTACATGCTGTTATGGCTAAAATCAAAAATGGATAAAATAGTTTTTTCATAAAAGAGCTTTTTACAATGATAATAATTTTAAGTAAAATCATCATTAATACTATTTTTGCAGCGCAATGGTATTGTATCACCCTTTAAAATTTATTCTACAATTTACCTTTCGATTTTGGTTTCGGAAGCGGTATGCTATCAATAATAATTTACCAAAAGATACAGGAATAATGCTTATTGCAAATCATGGCAGTGCTTTTTTAGACCCTGTGTTGTTGGCTACGTTTCGCCCTGAAAAGTTTTACTTTTTGGCTAGGGGAGATGTGTTTAGAAAACAGCCTCAGCGTTGGATGTTTGAGCAAATGAATCAAACGCCTATTTATCGCCCAAGAGACATGACGGCAGAGGAGCGAAAACAAATGACGGTTGAAGAAATGAATCAGCCAACATTCGATAAAATGTACGATTGCCTCAGTAATAAAGAACTGATTTTGATTTTTCCGGAGGGTGATTGTATTCAGGAAAAGCGATTAAGAAGATTAAAAAAGGGTGCTGCTCGAATGATTTTTGGTGCATATCAAAAACATCAAGTAAAAAACATGTGCTTTGTTCCTGTGGGATTGAATTACACTAATCCACTTCAACTTCGGAAGGATGTTTATATGAAATTTGGTGAGCCTGTTTCTGTAGAACCATACATTGAATTATTTAAAAAGGATGCCGTTGGTGCTATTCTTAAACTTACTAAAGATATGCAGCAGGCATTAGAAGATTGTTTAGTAATAATTAAGCATAAAGAAACAGAGGATGTTTGTGAATTAGCTTTTGACCTAATGCGAAAAAAGGAAAATGTGTGGCCATGGTATAGCGAAAAAGACACTAACTTTAAGATAGAAAAACAAGTGGCGGCTAGAATTAATGATTGGTATGAGAACGATTCAGATAAATACAATGAGTTTAGACATAAAATACTAATGGCTAATAGAATTGCAAAAAAAATGAAATTAAAGCTTAGTTGGTTAAGTTATGATAGAATCAACCTGCTTGACTTGTTTAGCTTGCTTTTTCTTCCGTTGTTTTTTTTGGGAGCCATTATCATATATCCAATTTGGCAAGTAATAAAAATGCTTACAAACAAGATTGTTAGGGAAAAAGAGTTTTACCCTTCAATTCTAATAGGTTTGTGTAGTGTTGTCTTTCCGATTTACTCTGCAATTATTGCTTTGTTTATAGGAGGTATATTTGAATGGAAAGCTGGATTAATCACATTTTTCGCACTACCATTATTGGGTTACTTTACCGTTGCAATACTTGAACCTTACAAAAAGGTGCTTGCAAATTTTCTTATTTGGTCAAATACTAGAAGAAACTATCTCAGGAAAAAAGTAGGAGAGATTAAGGACGATTTAATTAATATCTAATATTCTATTTACAGGAATAACAACTCCCTTTTTTAAAACAATGTGTTGAGTGTTGGCAGCCCATATTGTTGTGTGAACTTGTTTTAAACTTTTGTCATCTTTAAAGGTAATCTTAAACTTTATGTGTTCGATATTCCCTAGAGAAGTGGCTCTGTCAATTGCTTTTTGCAACGTTTTCTTTTGTTCAGGCGTTAACTCTACTTCTTCTTTAGGAAAGCGTAAGGACGAAATTTGTTCTTTTTCGATGAGTTCCATACGCTAATATAAATAATTTTTACTTATGTTTTACCCTCATATACTTTAGTGATCTCAAAATCCAGTTAGGTAATGATTTTTCTTTTGGCCTTTTTTGTAGGTCTAAGTACCAGCCTATCTTTTTGAAAATCGGTATTTTATGTGTTTCGACAAATTCAATTAACGTTCCTTCAGGTGCCTCTATATAAGAGAAGTGTCCGGCTGCTTCTCCCATATCAAATGAGTTGGCGCTATCAACCGTAAACGGACTTCCATATTTGGAGCAGGCTTCACGTAATTCCTCCATACCAATAACATCAAAGCATAAGTGAATATATCCTAAATCTCCCCACATTCGGTTTTCATAAATCTTTTTCGGGCTTCGGTCTTTCGCCTGCACTAATTCAATTGTACCGCCATCTAAAAGCTTATTAAATCTCCCTATTCTTGGCTTTGAGTGAGTTAAAATTACTCTTCTGTAAGTTTCATTTCCACCCGGTAGATTTTTAAAATCATCAAATCGTGCAACACTATCCGAAAGTATTTGGTCAAATCCCAACACTTTTTGATAAAAGTCAATGCTTTTTTCCATGTCGCTTACACCTATTGTAGCACCTGCTACTCCACCAATCTTATAATTGATGTTATTAAACCAAACTTTACTGGGAATAACTTCAAAAATATTCCCGAAGAGACCCTGAAAGTAAAAGTGTTGATACCCGGCAGGAGAGTGTGTAATTTCAGTTAAAAGCTGAACTCCTTTTTCTTTTAAATCGTTATACGCTGCTTTAATATCAGGTGTTTTTAATTTACATATAAAAATACCTAAGTCACCTAATTGGATGTCAAATTGCGCCTTTTCAGGAACTTTGCTGGTGTATTGCCAAATTTCAAATCCGCCTCCGCCTTGTAAGTTCATGGCAAGAATAGCATGCCGGTCTCTTGGTTCACCGCCTGTGTAAGGCAACATTAAGCCTGCCGTAGCTGCCTCTTCAAAAACAGGAACATCAAACCCCAAGTTTTTATTATACCACTTAAACGCTTCGTGAACATTACTTACACCAATTCCAATTTGCTGAATACCACTTACAATATAACTCATTAGTAAATTTTATTTAATGATAAGTAATTATTTACGTAATCGTTAATACCATCTTCTAGTTTGGTAAACTCCTTGTCGTATCCAATTGCTTTTAGTTTATTCATGTTTGCTTCCGTGAAATATTGATATTTATCTCTAATATCAATAGGAGTGGGGATAAATGAAATGTTTTCTTCTTTCCCCATTGCTTTAAAAACACCTTTTGCCAAGTCTAAAAAAGTTCGAGCTTTTCCCGAACCTAAATTAAATATTCCGCTATGGTTTTGATTTTTATATAAAAACCAACAAACCTCTGTTACATCTTTTACATAAACGAAATCACGCTTTTGCTCCCCATTTTTATAGTCAGGATGATGAGATTCGAACAGTTTCATTTCTCCTGTTTTATTTATTTGATTAAATGCGTGAAATACTACAGAAGCCATCCTGCCTTTGTGGTATTCATTTGGGCCATAAACATTAAAGAACTTTAAGCCTGCCCAAAAAGGTGGAGTTTCATTTTGTTCTAAAACCCATTTGTCAAAATCATTTTTTGATTCTCCATAGGGGTTTAAAGGCTTTAGTTTTGGAATTACTTCATGATTGTCGTCATATCCTAATTCACCCATTCCGTAAGTTGCGGCAGAAGATGCATAAACTAGCGGTATGTTATTTTCGGTACAAAAATTCCAAATAACTTTACTGTAGTTGAGATTAAGTTTGTCGAAAATTATTTTGTTGAATTCAGTGGTGTCAGTTCTTGCACCTAAGTGGAAAATAAACTCAATTTCACTTTTCTTTTTCTCTAAAAAATCAGAAATATTTTCTCTGTTGATTAACGATTTATATTTCTTATTAACGTAGTTTTTTTCTTTTTCATCATTCGCAAAATCATCAACAAGTACCAAATCAGTAATTCCTTGCTCATTTAATTTGCTGATTAAACAACTGCTTATAAACCCTGCTGAACCTGTAACTACTATCATTTGTTTAAATATTGTTACAAAGATATTATTTCAACTAAAGAAATTGCTCAATAGAATATATATTTGCGTAAAATTTTGAGAATGATTTATATTACAAGAAGGGAAACTTTTAATGCTGCACACAGGGTGTATAACCCTGATTGGAGTAATGAGAAGAATGATAAAGTTTTCGGTAAGTGTGCTAACCCAAATTGGCACGGACATAATTACACGCTTTACGTGACGGTAAAAGGAAACCCTGACCCTCAAACAGGTTTTGTGGCTAACCTTAAAGATTTAAGCCTGTTGATTAAAAAATATATTTGTGATGTAATCGATCACAAAAACTTGAATTTAGATGTTCCGTTTATGAAGGGTAAAATGACTTCTACTGAAAATTTAATTATTGCCATTTGGGATGAGTTAAAAAAGCATATTCCTGAGTTGGGGAATTGTGAGTTACATGCAATAAAACTTTATGAAACCGAAAACAACTATTGTGAATATTTTGGCAACTAAAAATCAATAATGATGAATTTACAAAACGAACAACAACCAATTGATAATATCTTTATAAAAGATACGACATCTGTAACAAAATTCATGTCAAATGTTTTTTTGTACATGACAGGAGCTCTAGCGCTTACGGGTTTTGTGGCTTACTGGGTTTCCGGGCAAGAGGCGATTATAAATGCGATGTTTAATGCAGAGGACAGGTTAAATTTATTAGGTTATGCAGTTATGTTCGCACCCTTAATTTTTGTGTTGATTATGTCTTTTGCCTTCAATAGACTTTCTTATACTTCTTTATTTTTACTGTTTGCTGCATATTCTTTTGTAAATGGAATTAGTTTTAGCTTTATATTTTTAGCTTATACAGGTAGTGCAATAGCCACTACTTTTTTTATTACTGCCGGCACGTTTAGTATAATGGCAGTTTTGGGTTATACCACAAAGACCGATTTAACAAAGTTTGGTTCAATATTATACATGGGATTGATAGGAATTATTTTGGCAAGTTTAGTAAATTGGTTTTTAGGTAACTCTACTCTAGATTATATTATTTCAATACTTGGAGTTTTAATATTTACAGGTTTAACGGCTTATGATGTACAAAAACTTAAAAACATAGGAGCAGGACAAACTGGTGATGAGACTACTAGGAAATTAGTGTTAATGGGTGCATTAACATTGTATCTTGACTTTATCAATTTATTTTTGTTTTTACTTCGTCTTTTTGGTGGAAGTAGAGATTAATTAACTTAACTTTTTAACAAATGAAAGCATACATATTTCCCGGTCAGGGCTCGCAATTTGTAGGAATGGGTAAAGAATTATATGATTCTTCTGCTGTTTCTAAAGAAATGTTTGAAAAAGCTAATGATATTTTAGGTTTTAGAATAACGGATATCATGTTTAGTGGAACCGATGAAGAGCTTAAACAAACTAAAGTAACTCAACCGGCTATTTTCTTACATTCTGTTATCCTGGCAAATACTATTGAAAATTTTGCTCCTGATATGGTTGCTGGTCATTCTTTAGGTGAATTTTCTGCTTTAGTGGCAAACAAAACTTTGTCTTTTGAAGATGGATTGCAATTGGTTTCTAAAAGGGCTTTAGCAATGCAAAAAGCATGTGAGGCGGAACCTTCAACAATGGCTGCTGTATTAGGTCTTGATGATGAAATTGTAGAAAGAATATGTAATGAAGTTGATGGAATAGTTGTAGCCGCTAACTATAACTGTCCCGGTCAATTGGTTATTTCAGGCGCTATTGATGCCATAAATGTAGCATGTGAAAAAATGAAAGAAGCCGGAGCAAAAAGAGCTTTGGTTTTACCTGTTGGTGGAGCTTTTCACTCTCCATTAATGGAGCCTGCCAGAGCAGAATTAGAACAAGCGATTAATTCTGTTAATTTTAATCAACCTATTTGTCCGGTTTATCAAAATGTAACTGCCTCTGCAGTTTCTAGCCCTGACGAAATAAAGGGAAATCTAATTTCACAATTAACTGCACCTGTAAGATGGACGCAAACCGTTAAGCAAATGCTTGCAGACGGTGCAACTTCTTTTATTGAGGTAGGTCCCGGCAAAGTATTACAAGGATTAGTAAAAAAGGTTGACAGAGAAATAGAAGCAGCTAGCGTATAGTAAGGTATTTCACAAAAAAATAGTTTAAAATGGATAATCAAATTGCAATTATCGGTGGCGGTAATTTAGGTAAAAGTATTGACAGGGGTTTGTTAAATGACGGAGTGGAACTATCATTAATTAGTGTTACAAGAAATAAAACTGAGTTATTGGCTGATTTAGCAAAAGAAGGCATTACCGTTACTAATGATAATTTATCTGCTGTTAAAAATTCAACGATTATATTTCTAACCGTAAAACCATTTAAAGCAGCTGAAGTACTGACTGAAATAAAACAGGTTTTTGACTCATCTAAACATATTGTAGTGTCCGGAGTTAGTGGTTTGACTATTCATCAAATGATGGAAATTCTTGGCGGTGATGCAAAGATTGCTCGCATGATGCCAAATACCGCAAGCGTTATAAATGAGTCTGCTACTTGTTATTCAGCTCCCAATTTAAATGAAAGCGACAAGCAAACTGTAGTTAAGGTCTTAGAAAAACTTGGCGAAGTAATTTTGATTAATGAAAGTTTAATGAATGCGGCAACTGTGCTTGGTGCATGTGGAATTGCTTTTGCCTTAAGGTATATACGCGCAATGGTTCAGGCAGGGATAGAAATTGGCTTTGATGCTGAAACAGCAAATGAAATAGCTATTCAAACGGTAAAAGGTGCGGCAGAAATCATTATACAGAACCACACTCACCCTGAAGAAGAAATAGATAAAGTAACTACTCCAAAGGGCTGTACGATTGCGGGTTTAAATGAAATGGAACATCAAGGATTTAGTTCAGCCTTAATAAAAGGTGTAAAAACTTCTTTTGAGAAAATTTAGTCAAATTTTTCAACTAAAGTTCCCATTTTTCCCGACTGAAAATCGTTTAACGCACTTACAATTTCACTTTGTGAATTCATTACAAATGGACCGTATGTAGCAACGGGTTCATTAATAGGTTTTCCCGCTAATAAAATGGCTCTTGAATTCTCATTTCCTTTAATGATGATATCTTCATTATCATTTTCAAACAATACTAATTCTTTATTGTTAATATTTTTTTCATTTATAAGTGAGTTACCATTTAATTGGTAAATAAATACGTTGTATTCTTTTGGTACTGGAATTTTAATTTCACCACCTTTTTCAATTTCTAATCTTAATGCTAGTAACTCAGAGTGCGGAGTTATTTTTCCTTTTTTACCCATTAATTTACCGGCTACCAGACCTATTTTTACTTTTTTATCTTCTGAAAGTAGCGTAGGAGTTTCTTGGGCAGAAAGTGGTTGATAGCTTGGTTCTTCCATTTTTTTGTTTGAAGGAGCATTCACCCAAAATTGAATAATTTCAAATTCACCACCATTTTCAGCTATATCTTTTCTTGGTCTTTCACTATGTATTAGTCCTTTTCCGCTGTTCATCCATTGTGTCCCACCTTCATTTACCACACTTTCATGACCTTTTGAATCTCTGTGATGTACTCCGCCTTTAAATATAAAAGTAACCGGAGAGAACCCTCTGTGAGGATGTGGACCAACTCCAACATTTTTTTGTTTTTGTCCGCCTTTGTATTCACTAGCCCAGTGATGAACCAATAAAAATGGGTCTATTTGATCAATACCGTTTATGGGTAATGCTTGGTCTAGTAGTATGCCGCCCATATCTACTTTAGCTGCTTTTCTTATGTCTTTTATTGTTCTCATGATTTTAAAGAGTTTCTTATTTTTTCTAAGTGTTTTATTGTTGTATTTACATTTGTTTCGTTAACCTCAGTGCTAAAAAAATAATTGGTTGCTTTTTCAAGCTTTGGATATATCTTTCTTAATAATTCAATCCCTTCTTTGGTAATAAGAATATCCATCTTTCTTCTGTTGTTTTCACATATATTTCTTTCTACAATATTTCTTTTTATCATTCTATCTATTAATCTTGTTACGTCAGGATTTGGGAACAACATCCGCTCTTTAATTTCACCGGCTGATAATGGTGTAGGATGAGCACCTTTTAATATTCGAAGTATATTATAATGGATAGGGGTAATTTCAAACTCCTTTAATACTTCCGTTATTTTTCTTTCAATATAACCCGAAGTCTTAATGATTTCTACCATTAATAACTCATGTTTGTTTTTACTTTGACTTACCATACTGCAAAAATAAATAAAAAATGTTTTAAACAAAATTTGTTTAGAACAAATATTGTTTGTAGGTTTGCTGCATGAATTTTAAAAACACTAAAAAAATGAAAACAAAAACATTAATGGTAGCTACAATATTTGCTACATCGCTTGGACTAACTTCATGTGGAGGGAGTGGAGAAGTAGAAGAAACAACTTCAAATGATACGACTGAAGTAGTGGTTGAAGAAACTGAAAAAACAGTAAACGTAAATTTAGAGGCATCAAATGTTCACTGGAAAGGTGAGATGCTTGGGGTTTATTCTCATGAGGGTGATATTAACCTAAAAGAAGCAAGTTTAACCATGAAAGGTGATAAAGTAACCGGTGGAAATTTTGTCGTTGATATGACAACAATGACTCCTACCGATGAAAACTATAACCCAAAGGAAGGTAAAACTCCTGAACAATTAGTTGGTCATCTTCAATCTCCTGACTTTTTTGATGTGGCAAATCATCCAACTGCTTCTTTTGTTGTTAACTCTGTGGAAGGTAATGTAGCAACAGGTAAATTAACCGTTAGAGGTAAAGAAGGTGAAGAAAAAGTAGAAAATGTAAATGTTGCAGTTGATGGAAATAATGTAACCATTACAGGAACATTAACTTTTAACAGACAAAATTACGATGTTTCATACATGCCTGCAGCGCAAGATATGGTGTTATCTAATGATATTATTCTTACCATCGAAATAAAAGGACAGATGTAATTTAAAATACACACAAACCGTGTGTCTTTTCATAGTTAGGTTTGTAAAAAGCTCTGTAGAAATACAGGGCTTTTTTTTATTTTATTGTCTAAATTTGTGGTTAGGGTTTTAGTTATAAATTTTGAAACAGAATATAAAAAGTTTAGAGGATTCAATAATAAAGTTTGCAAACAATTTATTGAGTTCTTATTCTAGTAAATTTGAAGAGAAAGGAGTTCTTATTAAAGAGCCTCCAAGGATAGAATCAGTAAGTGATGATTATAGAGAATTTATTCTTTTTTTATGGAATAATAGAAAAAGTGATTTTTTAATAATTGAATTTCCAACCCTAGTTGAGGGTAAATGTTTTTGTTCTATTGAGCAAGCAAAGGATTGGATAATTAAAGATATTGATGAGTTTTTGAGATATTAGATTTATACCACCATGGAGAAAATAGATTTTCCTAGCACTGCAATTAATAATATTTATTTATATATTGAAGATTTATCCAATATAAATAAGTTAACTGCTGATTGGTTAGGCTCAAAAAATAATTTTTTAAATTATTCTGAATTTATAGCTGGGTTGTATGATGATTTTTGGTTCGATTTATTTGTAAAAAATCAAATTAAGCTACTAGGCTTTAGTTCTGAATTAGATAAATGGTTAAATAAACTAAATGATAGTTTAATTAATTATGATAAAAAGGTAGAAAAAGAAAAATTATCTGATAAAGAGATACTCACAGACAAAACTTTTATAGGTATAATTCAAGAAGCAATTAAAGTAAAGAGTTTATGGGAAGCAGACAAATTAGCCAAGCAATATATAAACCTAGACTAACCGAATTCCGTCTTTTTCTATTTTTATTTTCTTCCGTTTGTATAAATCCCCAATGGCCTTTTTGAATACCTTTTTGCTCATTTTTAATTGGTTAGAGATTTCTTCGGGCGAACTTTTGTCATGAAGGTTTAAAAAGCCATTGTTTTGATTTAACTTTTCAAGAATTTTGTCGGAGCCGGTGGCCACCTTTTTATAACCAAATTTTCTCAAGGTAATATCAAGTCGTCCATCTGGTCTTACTTTTTTAACATATCCATTTAGTTTCTCTCCGTACTCAAGTGGTTCGTATATTTCATCATCATACACCATTCCGGAATACTTTTCATTAACAATAACACTTACTCCTAAATCTGAAACATCAAAAGCCATTAAGCTTACTTCATCACCGGGAGTTAACCTTACATCTTCTTTTTGCAGATGCTTTCTGATTTTTGTTGAGCCTACTAATCGCTTGGTTTGCTCATCCAGATATAGATAAACAATATATTCTTCTCCAACTTCCAATTCATGTTTTTGCTCACTGTACGGAATTAAAAGGTCTTTCTGTAATCCCCAATCTGCAAAAGCACCAACTTTTGTAATATCTTTAATCCTAAGTAATTCAAATTGTCCCAAAAAAAGCTTAGGAATTTCAGTGGTGGCAACAATCCTATCTTCTGAATCTTTATAGATAAACACCGAAATTACGTCACCTACCGATAATTTTTTGTCAACAAAAGCATTTGGCAGCAGCACTTCTTCCTCTGCATCTTCATCTTTTAAGTAAACACCATGTGTAGAATGTTTGCTTACAATAAGGTTGTTTATTTTTCCTATTTCAATCACAGCACAAAACTACACTTTTTAAGTTTCTAGGTTACTGTTTAATAGTTATTCATTTAATTCATAATAATCAACCAATAATTAAGAACTAAATTATCTTTGCGCCATGAATTACATAAGTGTAGAGAATTTAGCCAAAACCTATGGTGAAAGAATGCTTTTTGAGGGGATAAGCTTTGGCTTATCAAAGGGAGATAAAACGGCATTAATTGCTAATAATGGAACCGGTAAATCTACATTACTTAAAATTTTGGTGGGAAAAGATGTCCCTACTGAAGGCTCCGTTGTGTTAAGAAATGGAATAAGAATAGGTTTTTTAAATCAAGAGCCTGAGTTAGATGATTCTCTTACTATTGACCAGTTTTTAAAAGAAGGAAACAGAGAAATTATTAAAGTAATTAATGAGTACGAAGAAGCGCTTCAGCTTCAATCTGAAAATTTTAGTGATGAAAATCAAAAGAAATTTGAGTTAGCGGCTGCTAACATGGATAAGTTTGATGCATGGGATTATGAACGAAAAATCACTCAAACGCTTGGCAAATTCTCGATTCATGATTTATCACAAAAAATAGAAAACCTTTCAGGTGGTCAAAAAAAAAGATTGGCCTTAGCCTTTACGCTACTTGATAACCCTGATGTTTTAATTTTGGACGAGCCCACCAACCACCTTGATGTTGAGATGATTGAGTGGCTGGAAGACCATTTATCACAAGCGAATATTACTTTGTTAATGGTTACCCATGACAGGTATTTTTTAAATAATGTCTGTAATCACATTTTAGAAATTGAAAACGGAAAACTTTATCATCACAAAGGCAATTACGAATACTTTTACAAAAAAGAGCCGAGAGAGAGGAAGTATATAATATTGAGTTGGGTAAGGCAAAACAACTAATGAAAAAGGAGTTGGAGTGGATGCGAAAATCACCCAAAGCCAGAACCACCAAATCAAAATCCAGAATAAATGCCTTTTATGATATTCAAGAAAAAGCTAGTCAAAACAGAGTAAAAAAGGAAATTCAGCTGGATGTAAAGATGAGTAGGATAGGAGGGAAAATTCTTGAACTTAAAAAGATTTATAAAAGTTACGGTGACTTAGAAATTTTAAAAGGGTTTGACTACACTTTTAAAAAGGGAGAGAAAATAGGTATTATAGGAAAAAATGGAGTTGGGAAAAGTACATTTTTAAATATAATCACCGGAAAAGAAGAAGCCGACTCAGGAAAAATAAATGTAGGAGAAACAATTGTTTTCGGGCATTTTACGCAGCTTGGGATACAGCTTAAGGAAGATAAAAGGGTAATAGAGGTTTTAAAGGAAGTAGCTGAATATATTGTAATGGCTGATGGAAGTAAATTATCAGCATCTCAATTATTAGAGCAATTTATGTTTACACCACACATGCAATATAGTTTTGTTAGTAAACTGAGTGGTGGAGAAAGAAGGCGGTTGACTCTTTTAATGGTGCTCATTAAAAATCCTAATTTTTTAATTCTTGATGAGCCTACCAATGATTTGGATTTACTGACTTTACAAAAGTTGGAAGAGTTTTTAGAAAGTTTTTCCGGCTGTTTAATTTTAGTGACTCACGACCGGTATTTTATGGATAGGCTGGTGGACCACTTTTTTGTTTTTGAAGGAAATGCTGTTATAACTGACCATTATTGCTCTTATTCAGAATAAAGAGAAAAGGAAATTGATAAGGAAAAATCAGCTATTAAAGAAGAAAAAGCAAGTGATAGTGTTGAGCAATCAACTCCTGCTGAAAAAAAGAAGTTGACCTATGCCGAGCAAATTGAGTATAAAAAACTAAATGAAGAACTTACAAAATTGGAGAGTGAGAAAACTGACCTGGAAACAGAGTTGACGGATTGTAGTGATGATTTTGAGAAAATTCAAACCATTTCTAATCGTATTGGCGAAATAAATAATCTGTTAGATGAAAAAACACTGAGAGTGTTAGAGTTAGAAGAATATCTATGATATAATGAAAAATTTACTCATTATAGGTTTTACTTTTCCCGAGCCTTCCACCACTGCTGCCGGAGTTCGAATGATGCAATTGATAGACTTTTTTTTGTCAAAAGGTTATAAAATTACTTTTGCCAGTACGGCTTCTATATCTGATAAAAGCGTTGATTTTACTTCTTTAGAAATTTCGACTAAGGAAATTAAATTAAATGACTCTAGCTTTGATGTATTCGTAAAGGAGTTAAATCCTGATATTGTTTTATTTGACAGGTTTTTAACGGAAGAACAATTTGGTTGGAGAGTAGCTGAGAATTGTCCAAACTCAATCAGAATATTAGATACGGAGGACTTACATTTTTTAAGAAAAGCTAGAGGAAAAGCCTATAAAACAGATACTTCTTTTGAAAAGATAAACTTATTTACTGAAGTAGCAAAGCGGGAATTAGCGAGCATTTTAAGATCTGATTTATCACTTATTATTTCTGAATATGAAGTGGAATTACTGGAAAACACTTTCAAAATTTCTGATGATACTTTACACTATTTGCCTTTTATGATGGATAAATTAGATGAAAAAGAAATAGTTAGCCTGCCAACATTTGAAGAGAGAAATCATTTTATTACTATGGGCAATTTTCAGCATGCACCTAATTTAGATGCTGTAATTTATTTGAAGAAAAAAATCTGGCCGTTAATTAGAAAGCAGTTACCTGAAGCACAAATTCATATTTATGGTGCTTATGTTCCTACCGAAGTTGCTACAATGAATGATGAAAAGGAAGGTTTTTTGATTAAAGGGTGGGCAGAAAATATTACCGAAGTATTAAAAAACTCAAGAGTTTGTTTAGCTCCATTGCAATTTGGTGCAGGATTAAAAGGGAAGCTTTTTGATGCGATGAAATCCGGTACACCTTCAGTAACTACTTCAATTGGTGCAGAGGGAATAAATGGTAGTTTATCGTTTGGAGGGTTTATTGAAGATTCAATTGAAAAATTTGTGAAGGCTTCGGTATTATTATATACGGAAAAAGATGAGTGGCAAACTGCTCAACAAAGCGGGTTTAATATTTTAGACAAGCGATTTAACTCGGAAGAAATAAAAAATAAATTTGGTGATAAGCTAGGTGTAATTTTTAAAAATATTGAAGATCATCGCCAATCAAATATTATCGGGCAAATATTACAACATCAATCTTTACAGGCTACAAAGTATCTAAGTAAATGGATAGAGGAAAAGAATAAAGTAAATTAGTACTTTAAAAATACTTTTCTATCCACATAAACAAATCCAAACGGGAGAATAGAGCCAATAAAACTGATGATAAAATCTTTCCATTTCCAGTTGTATTCAAACTTTGCCATTACAATAGCAATAATGTAAATGATAAATAAAAGTCCGTGAGCCATGCCCACTACTTTTACCATTTGTGGAGAATCATAAAAATACTTTAAAGGCATAGCAATCAATACAAGTATGAGTAGTGATAGGCCTTCTAGTAATGCAATTAATCGTACTATTTTCATTTCTTATTATTTAAATCTTGAGTTTTTAAAAGCTTCGTTTAGTTCTTTGTAATCTAAATTTCCACTTACTTCTTTTAGGTAATCAATAATGGTTAAGGCTTTATTAATTCTAATTTGACTGGACTTTATTTTACCAACCATGTGAATTAAGGTGCGTTGTTTCCCGGGAGTAAGTGAATGAAAAATTTTATCGCCTTCAGGGTCTTGATTTAGGATTTCCTCAAATTCTTCGGGCATAGGCATTCCATATTTGCTCTTATCTTTCACAAGCGTTACCTCTATTTCATCACCCTCTTTTATTTTTAGTTTTTTCCTATGCTCTTTGTTCACATTTATAAAAAAGTCACCTAAACTCCCATGCATTATGGCACAACTGTATTCAACCAAATTATTAATGGTACACATTACTCTTCGGTCTTTATCAATGAGCTTGTCTGCAATGTTATTAGGTACTTTAAAGTAGAAGTACCACAAATCAGAATCAAATTTTTCGAGAATAGAATTAAATTTATGCTGCATACCGATGTAAAGATAAAAGCTTGATTCAATTTGCTTTCATCCATTTCATTTAAAAGAAGTATTTTCACAAAAAAAAGTAAATGAAATTTTTGTCAAAGCTATTTGTGCTCTCTATTTTGGTTATGTCTATTTCTTGTACTATTAAAAATGAGTACACTTTTAACAGAGATTTTTCAGGCGATTTTAAGATGTCTATTGATTATAGTGCCATGAAAGAAATAATGAAAGATGATACACTTAAAGAAAATCCTTTCTCTGATATAAAAACTGATAGTATTCCCGGATTAGATAATATTCAATTATTTAGTGAGGAGAGTGTTATGGGAATTAAATTTAGTTTTAGTGATTTAGAAACATTAAATGATTTTTTAAAGAAAAGTGGAACCACTGAAAAATCCGATTTTATGGGATTTAAACAAAAAGGTAAAAAACTAATTTATGAGCACAGCTCTAACAATGATAAGTTAAAAGAATCGGCTAATGAATTAGATAAGATGGATGAGATCAACAAAATGATCCAAATTCAAACAATTGTAAACTTTAAGGAGCATACCGTCAAAAAAGTTAATAATAAAAATGTTGATGTTTCCGATGATTTAAAAACACTCACATATACTTATTCTTTAGAAGATTTAATGGGTGACGAAAAAGTGGGTAACTTTACAGTTAAACTCAAGTAATCAATGAAAAAGCTGGAATGGTATCATTGGGTTATTTTTGGTCTAGTTGCCTTATTGATAGTTCAATCAATTTACCTATTCAATCAATTAGATAATCAATCTAGCAAGATTACTTCAACTTCTACAACAAAAAAGCAAGATACTTTATCGGTAGCAGAAGTTAAGAAAGATACTTCAGCTTTAGAGTTGTTACAGCTTTTTTTGGATTCGCTTAAAAATTCAGAGGAGTTAAAAAATGCGGCTTGGGGCTTTTGCTTAAAATCTATTGATGGTGATTCTGTTGTTTCATCATACAATGAAAATTTAAGTATTGTACCTGCTTCAGTTATGAAAGCTGTTACTACAGGTGTAGCGCTAGATTTACTCGGTGCAAACTATTCTTTTTCCACACGCTTACAGTATCACGGAGAAATGAAAAAGGATAAAAAAAAGCTTAATGGAGACATTGTAATTAAAGGAGGAGGCGACCCAACTTTGGGCTCAAGTGTTTTTGGAGGCTGCGAACCGGAAGCAGTTATAAATAAATGGGTAGCGGCAATTAAGAAGCTTGGTGTTGATACAATTAATGGTAGTATCATAGCTGATGATAGATTGTTTGAATTTGACATAGTTCCGGCTGGTTGGGCATGGGAAGACATGCAAGGTGATTATTGTTCAGGTGCGTGTGGGTTATCTTTTGCTGAGAATATGTATAATATTAAAGCTTGTTGTTTTGGTGACAGTATGAGATATTCTACCTATCCGGAAGTTCCCGGATTGAAATTATATAACCAGATGGCCATTGGCACTGAAGCAAATACTTTTGCTTTTGTAACCGGTTCACCTTATATGAATCACCGATTTATTAGAGGAAACGCTACATCAGGTGAAGTTTCCTTGCAAGTACAAAGCCAAACACCGGATCCTGCTTTAATGGTTTCTTATAATTTGCTTAAAGCATTAAGAAAAAACGGAATTGTTGTAACTGACACTGCTGTTGCTGTTAGAAGTAACTTAAAGTTAATCAGAAAGCTAAATCAAGTAAAGGAATTTAAAACTATTCACACCATTTATTCTCCTTCGCTTCTGAGTATAGTTAACCACACTAATCATGTTAGTCAAAACTTTTATGCAGAAACATTGCTTAAAATGATTGCCGTTAAAGTGAAAGGACATGGTTCTACGTATGGTGGAGCAATGGTAATACGTGAATATATGGCTTCCAAAGGAATTGATGTTTCCGGATTATATCAAGTTGATGGTAGTGGTGTGTCACGTTATAATGCTATTACACCAAAACAATTGACAAGTTTACTTGCATACTTTGCCAAAGATTCAACTTTTAATTTTGAAAATTATTACCAATCATTACCAATTGTTGGAGTAAGCGGTACTGTGGCTAAGCTGTGCAAGGGGACAAAAGCTGAGAATAATATTCACGCAAAGAGCGGTTACATGAGCAGGGTAAGAAGCTATGCAGGATATGTTACTTCAAAATCCGGTAAGTTGTTGTCATTTACAATGATGAGTAATAATCATGGGATTAGTGCTATAGAAATGAGAGATAAGTGGGAAAAATTAATGGTATTAATGGCAGAATTAGATTAAGAGTATGCGAGTAATAATTACAGGAACAACAGGAATGGTTGGTAAGGGCGTTTTATTAGAATGTCTTGAAAATTATAATATCAGTGATATCCTTATTGTTAATAGAAGTAATATAGGAGTGAAAAATTCTAAGCTAAAAAAAGTCATTCATAAAGACTTTTTTGATTTGTCATCGATAGAAAAAGAACTTCTAAACTATGATGCGTGTTTCTTTTGCTTAGGCACATCTGCCGTTGGAAAATCGGAAGAAGAATATACTAAAATAACTTATGAGCTTACTAAGCATTGGTGTGATACTTTATATCGGTTAAACCCTAATATGGTTTTTAACTATGTTTCCGGAACAGGTACAGATAGTTCAGAGAAGGGTAGAAGTATGTGGGCTAGGGTAAAAGGAAAAACAGAAAACTATATCCTAAACAAAGGGTTCAAAGCGGCATATATGTTTCGACCGGGCATAATTTTACCGGAAAAAGGTGTTAAATCTTCCACTAATTGGTATCAATTTTTTTACATTATTCTACGCCCTTTTTTCCCATTAATGAAAAAAATGAAATCAGTAACCACTAGTGTTAATGTTGGAAAAGCTATGATTAATTCATTGTTTGTAGGATACGATAAGAAGCATCTGGAAAATAAGGATATTAATAATTTAGCTACTAATAAATAAGCATTCCTTTATCGTATATTCTTTTCAAATTCTCTCAAAAAAACATTTTTATCTTTATTCAAAATTTCAATAAGATTTAATAGATGTTTTCATACGAACAAATTTTTGATAATAATAAAAAGTGGATTGAAGAAAAGACAAGATCCAATAAGGACTTTTTTAAACACTTATCTGAAGGGCAAAATCCTGACTTTTTATATATAGGCTGTAGTGACAGTAGAGCCACAGCCGAAGATTTAATGGGTGCTCAACCCGGAGAAGTATTTGTTTATCGAAATGTGGCAAATGTTATCAGTAATGTTGATTTGAGCTCTATGTCTGTTATTGAGTATGCTGTGGCTCATTTAAAAGTTAAGCATATTGTTGTTTGTGGACATTATTACTGTGGTGGTGTTAAAGCCGCAATGCAATCTAAAGACTTGGGAATATTAAACCCTTGGTTGCGTAACATCAGAGATGTTTACCGATTACATAAAGATGAATTAAATAGCATAAAAAATGAAGAAGAGAAATATAATAGACTGGTTGAATTAAACGTAGAGGAGCAGTGTATTAATGTAATTAAAACAGCAGTAGTGCAAAAGTCATATTTGCAACATAAATTCCCAATAGTTCATGGTTGGGTATTTGATGTCCATTCAGGTAAATTGATTGATTTGAAAATTAATTTTACTGAAAAACTAAAAAGTATTCAAGAAATATATAACCTAACTACATCTTAAAGTTTAATAAAAATGTTTGTAAACAAGAATTTTGGAATTTTAGGAATGATGCGCTTTTCCGGTGCACATTTAATTTGGTTAACATTATGGGCAACCTTGGCAACCTGTTTTATTGAGTATCTCCACTACTTAGGTATTTATGCTTTTAAAGTTCCCTGGTTGCCGGTTTCATTAGTTGGTACTGCCGTTGCATTTTATGTAGGCTTCAAAAACAATAGTGCTTATGACAGACTTTGGGAGGCTAGAAAAATTTGGGGAGCTATTGTTAATTCAAGCAGGATGTGGGGTACTAATGTAAAGGCTTATGTTAGCAACCAATTCACAACAAAAAAATTAACTCCAGATGAATTACATTGTATTCACAAAAAGTTAATTGAAAGGCATATTGGCTGGCTATATACCTTGAGAAGCCAATTATTAATTCCAACACAATGGGAACACATCAATCAAAACAGTTATGTTAAAAGAAACGCTGAGAGTTTGATGAAAAAATATGGTACTAACTTATATTCTGACGGAATTACAGAAAAAGAGTTGAACCTATACTTACCGTGTGATGAAATTGATAAACTAATTAGTCATCAAAACACTGCTACACAAATTATAGATAAACAATCTCAAGACTTAAAAGAGTTGCGTGAGAAAGATTTGATTGACGATTTCCGCCACATGGAACTTCAAAAATTACTGAATGATTTTTATATCCATCAGGGTAAAGCCGAGCGAATTAAAAAGTTTCCCTTACCAAGGCAATATGGTAGTATGAGTTTTATTTTTGTTGGACTTTTTATATTTCTATTGCCATTTGGCTTAGTTACGGAATTTCACGACCTAAGTGAATGGGGAGCATGGCTGTCAATACCATTTACTGTTTTAGTGGGCTGGGTGTTTTTAGTAATGGAGTTAATTGGTGATTATTCCGAATATCCGTTTGAATGATTGGGAAATGATATACCAATGCAATCGTTATGCAGAACAATTGAAATTGATTTAAAAGAAATGCTTGGAGAAACTGAGTTGCCACCTGCTATTCAGCCAAAAGACGGAGTATTAATGTAATGGAGAAAGTAGAAGTTATTAATCAAATCATTCAAGAGAGAAAGTCTGTTTATCCAATTCAGTACATTGATAAGGAAATTCCGGGTGAAATAATTCATCAAATACTTGAAAATGCAGACAGGGCGCCTACTCATAAGCTAACTGAGCCCTGGAGGTTTAAGGTTGTTTCAGGAGTAAAAAAAGATGAATTAGCAGAATTTATGGCAAATAAATACAAGCAAATTACTGCTTCAGATAACTTTAAAGAAGACAAATACTTAAAAATTCAAAGTAACATAACTAGAGCAAATAAAATTATTCTTATTTGTTTTCAGCGAGATCCGAAAATGCAGTTACCTGAGTGGGAAGAAATAGCGGCAATCGCAATGGCTGTTCAGAATATGTATTTAACTTGCACAGCTTATAATATTGGCTGTTATTGGAGTACTCCCAACCTTATTGATTATATGAATGAATTTGTTCCCCTTTCTGAAGGGGAAAAATGCATTGGCTTGTTCTATATGGGATACTTTCAAGCTAGTTTACCTATCAGTAGGCGCGCTCCCATAAACGAAAAAATAGATTGGCTGCATTAGTGGTATTATTTTAGTAATCAATGCTTTAATTTCCTTAGATTTGTAGAGAATAAACCTCTATAAGCAAAATAGTTAATTGACTCAACAAAAAAAGGATATTTTAAATTCAGTATTAATCGGTAATTTAATTGCTCTATTACTATTCTCCATTTTTACCATTATTGTTGTTTTACAAAAAGAAAAAAGCAAAGAAAGCTATCGGAGTAATTTGTATGATAAGTTATCTTCAATAAAAAATACAATTGAAGTTGAATTCAGTAAAAGAATATATCTGACTAACGGAATTGCTGCAATTGTAAGAGCAAACCCAGCTATAACACAATCCCAGTTTAGTGATTTCTCCAGCCAAGTTTTATTAAGCTCAGGAGAACCTATTAGATGCTTGCAATTGGTTAAGGACAGCGTTATCTCTCATGTTTATCCTCTGAAAGGAAATGAAGGTGTGTTGGGAGTTAATATATTTCAAAAGCTAAATAATGGAGCACTTTTAACCGAATCAGCAAGCGACAATAAACCAAACATGAGTGGCCCGCTTAAACTAATTCAAGGTGGGCTTGGGTATGTATATCGAATTCCAATTTATGTTCCCGATTCTACTTCAAAAATAGGCAGTTTTTGGGGTTTTTCGGCCGTTGTAGTAGATGTTGATTCTTTATTACATGATATTCAAGCATTAAAAGATAGCGGTATAACTTTTGCCATTAAAACAGTGAAAGGCTTTAATAGTATTCCTCACTTTTATGGAGATTCGAGTGTTTTTATCACTAACCCTGTTACTAAATCAATTCATATAGCAGGAAATGAGTGGGAAATTGCCGCCATACCAAACACCGGCTGGTGCAGTATTGAATCAATGGAATTGTGGGTATATTTTTTAGGATTTTTTATTTGCTTGTCAGGCGGAATATTGGTAGGGTGTTTGTCGTATTCGTTTTTTAGACTAAAGCAACTAAATGCCGACTTATTAGTTAAAAATGAAACCATACAAAACCAAATTGATGAGAAGGGTATTTTAATTAAAGAAATACATCACCGTGTTAAAAACCACTTTCAAATGGTTAGTAGTATTGCCAGAATTCAAGCCTATGAAACCAAAAACCCTGAAACATCGGCCGTACTCAAAGAAATGGAAAATCGAATCAGGTCTTTTTCTATGGCACATGAACAGCTTTATAAGTCGGATAGTGAGACTACTAAACTTAAACAGTATATACAAACTTTAGCTCAACAACTATTAGATGCCAAAAAAGATGATGTAGAAATTACTTTGGAAATGGATGAAATTGAAATTCCTTTTAAAGTATCCATATATCTGGGAATAATAATTAATGAGCTTATTATGAATTCTTTAAAACACGCTTTTAAAGATGACTCCACTAAAAATCAAATTTATCTTTCTATTAAAATAGAAGAAGGTCAATATCAATTACAATATAGTGATAACGGAGTGGGCATTCCTAAACACACTTTTGAAAAAAATGAAAATTCATTTGGTCTTGAACTTATTAAAATGATGACAGAGCAGTTAAATGGGGAAATTAAACAAATAGATTTGAATGAGTTTTCCGGAATATTGTTGACATGGAAATAATCTCATCGTTAAAAATAGTACTTGCTTTTTCAATTCTTTTACTTCATTCATGTACTAGTCAAACCGAGTATAGTTCTAATAAAAAGTTGTTTGAAGAAGATAGTTTGGTTTTAGATCCACTATTGTTAGTTGATGAAAGTCAATCAGATTCTACTGTCAATAATATTATCGAAGAACAGTCAGGGGCAATTCCAGTAAACTACAAATACATTTATAATGCTTTCTTTTATAAAGGACAACCTTATTGCTTAATTGGTACAGTAAATCAATTTGGTAAGAAGCAGTTTAATACTGCCAAAAAAGGAGATACGATATACGTTACACAACCCGATCAAAAAATATATTATAGTGTTGCAGATGAAGTGAAATTTGATGGAGAGTTTTATAAACCGGAAATTTTTACAGGAAAGTTAGTTTTTGATTCATTGCATTATGAAGACAACTATTATATCAAACTTTATTTTAAGTCAGTAAAAAGTGTACGCACAACACAAGGACTATTAACTAACAAGCCTTTGCCAAAACAGACTTGGAGAATAATAGAATGTAATGAGAAGGATAAATCTCATTTATCAAAATACCATGCCAATTGGGAGAGAATAGATAAAATAGAAACTGAAAAGGGAATATTTATATTGGCGCAGTATAATAAAGGAATAGAGAGTGAATTTGATATACATCAAACATTCTTTTTTCAAGTAAAAAATGATACACTGATAAAGCTATGTGATTTTGAAGATCAATGGAACTGGCCATATATTGATGTTGATGGAGATGGAGTTCCTGAAATAATTGGAAATACCGATTATAAATCACCCATAATCAGAAAAGTATATCCAAAATATGAGGTAATAGCCAAAATGGAATCAGGGATTTAAAGTAACTTCTTCACTTTTTCTTTTAAAATAGGTAAAACGTCTTTTTCAAACCATTGATTTTTCTTTAGCCAAAACAAGTTTCTTGGAGATGGGTGTGGTAATGGAATAAAATCAGGTAAATATTCTTTATAATGCTTAACCGTTTCGGTTAAATTATTTTTCATTTTGTTACCTAGATAATAAGCTTGTGCGTATTGTCCAATTAATAAGGTTAGCTGAATATTTGGCATTTGAGTTAATAGTTTTTTATGCCAGAGAAGTGCACATTCCGGTCTAGGTGGTAAATCGCCACTCTTTCCCTTTCCGGGATAGCAAAAACCCATAGGAACAATGGCTATTTTTGAATCGTCATAAAACAAATTACTATCTATTTCCATCCACTCTCTAAGTCGTTTACCACTTTGGTCATCCCAAGGAATGCCCGAAGCATGAACCTTTGTTCCAGGCGCTTGACCAATAACCAATATTTTACGACTTTTACTTGCTCTTAAAACAGGTCTGG
>CALALS010000022.1 GCA_937925525.1 uncultured Flavobacteriales bacterium
CACTTACCCATTGGCTGCCATCCCATTTGGCTATTCGCCAGATATCTCCGTTAATGCTATCATAAAAATTGCCTCCTACATATAGTTCTCCATTATACATTTCTACATCGGTTACGGTTCCTATATTATATTTAGGAAAGTTATGGACATCTGTCCATTGAGTTCCGTTAAATTTAGCAATACCGTTTACAGGTATTCCGGCACAGCTATCTATACTTGCTCCACAGACATAAAGCTCATTATTAATCACTTTAAGTGAAATTCCGGATGCTAATGTATTGGTTCCCCTTAGACCAGAACCTTGTGCTTGCCATGTGCTTCCATCCCATTTGGCTAAACCGTTAAACTTGTTATTAGGTCCTCTGAATATTCCTGTTGCATATATTTCATTGTTGTAACGTATTATGCTTTTTGCTCCATTTGTTGCAGCCTGAGGGTTGCCAATTGGAGAACTACAATCCCATTCAAACCCACAAGCCATAGCATAAAAGTTGTTACCATCATACTTCGCTATTCCAAACATAGTGTCTCCATTTAAGAGTTTAAACTCCCCACCAATGTATAACACATCCGCAATAGTATCCGTATAAAAAGTATTTATATAACTACTCACATCTGTAACTTTTGCCCAGTTTTGGGCACTAAGAGACAGATACTGAAATAAATTCAATATGACGATTATAAGTAATGTTAGTCGTTTTGTCACTGTTTTATGAATTTAGCGGTTTGGGTATGGTAAGGAGTTTGGAGTTGTATAAAATATACACCTGTGGTAAAGTAGTCGGTTGCCAGTTGTATGGTTTGTCCTTCCCTGGCTTGTATTTCTGTAGTTTTCACTAGTTGTCCCTGATAATTATAGATATTTATCTTTCCTGTTGTTTCTTCTTCAAAATACACATTTAATAATCCTTTGGTAGGGTTAGGATAAATACTTATTCCGGCTAACGAAAGTTTTTCGCTTTTATTTTCTTCTATGCCTACACCAATACTCTGTAAATCAAAACGAGTGTAAAAAGCATCCCAATAAAGTGCTAAATTGTTTGTTGGTAGCTGAAAATAAGCATTTCCAGTAGGTTGGACACCTGGGTCTTCAAAAGGGAACGCAAAGTTTCTATCTCCGGAATAACCAACTATATATAGGTCTTCAGTTTTATATGTAGTGATAGCTGCACCAACATCCACAAATTGAGTATGAGTTGTTGATGTAGAGCTTGAACCTGCATCTGTGCCAAAATATGTGGCCCACATCCTAGAATTATATTTATCAAAACTTAACAATACTACATCAGCAATATCATCACTACTTCCATCATTGTAAGAGCTTTTATAATACATACCTGAAGGAATAGATGATTGTGTGACAAATTGATTCTCAACAACAGAACCAATTATATATAGATTGTCCGCATCATCAGTGGTAGCATCTAAAATTTTATCATACGGTTTTCTTGGGTAAAATAGACTAGAACTACCCATATATGTACTATTAATAACATCTATTTCACCTTTGTATAAAGTCGACCATTTAAGGTCAAGCTGTTGTTTATCAAACTTGGTAATAAACATTTGACTTGATGAAGTAGAGGCAGTTTCAGTAAAACCACCTTGAGCACTACAAACAGGAACATTACTCGTCTGTGGAGAACAAGATGATGTTCCTGACAAGGAGGTGATTCCCACTACATAAAATTCATAATCTGATGAAGTAACTGTTTGGAAACCGTCTACTCCCTTTACATTTGTAGCCCAATTTAGTACATTTTGTCTATCAAAACGACTAATAAAACCACCTTCTGCAATTTGAAAAAAGTCAGTAGTTCCAGAAACATCACAAAGCGGAAAAGCACCATTAGTAGGCACAGAACCACTATAAGTCCCTGCAGGTGAAGTTTTAGCTGTAGTGCCGGTTAAGTATAAAAATCCATTACCACTTCCAGAACCTGAAGGATCTCTAGCATAATGTATTTCATAAATTTCATCATCATCGTCACTACCATAAAACGTACTCCATCTTAAGGTGTTACTTACATCAAATCTAGCTATAAATATGTCTTGACCTCCAGCATTAAAATTTTGATAATAAGCACCGTTTCCAGGGTCGCAAAGAGGGAATTGAGTACCTGTAGTTGCCTGACAACTATTTGCCTGTGCGCTAGTACTAGTAGTGTTTCCACTCATATATATTGCACCAGTATTGTCAACCGAAATACTTTTTCCTTCATCATCACCAGAACCACCAACATAGGCAGACCATTTTAAAAAACCTCCTCTATCAAACTTTGCAATAAAGGCATCTTGTCCTCCGGAATGTGTAGTTTTATAATAGCTACCGTCATTGGGGTCTATTGCCGGTTCAATCTTTAGATTAGAGCTTTCAGTTGTTCCGGTAACATATAATTCGCCTGCAGCATGAGCTGCGGGAATTGCGAAAATAGCAGATTGAATAGCATCATAATTTAATCCACCAAAATAGGTGGCCCACTCACGCACAGCATATTGGTCAAAATTTACAATATAACCATCTGTACCACCACCAAATTTTGGTTGAACTGTCGTTGAGATAGGAAAACTTAGTTCATTAGACATTGTTTTCCCTACCATATAACTGTCATTTATATCATCAGTAATAACATCTAAACCCCAATCACTTTCAATTCCTCCATAAAACGTACTCCACCAGAGGTTGCCATTTGAGGCCATAATGGCATCAGCAATAGGCTTCCAACCTACTGCCAACACTAATGTCTTTGTAGCATTAAAACTTCCGCCCATAGTTAAAGATACGATATTTCCGGTAATGCTATAGGAAGCACTCCAGCCTAAATTGGTTTTGGTTCCACTATTATCTATTTCCCATGCAGCGGGTTTAGGTTGCACTAAAGTATCAAAAGCACTAATAATTAAAAGGTTTCCGCTACCGTCAATAAGTAAGGTGTCTTGTCCGGTAAAATAAAACTGTATGTCAGAAGTATCACCGTTTGGTTTTACATTAATAAAGTATTTAAAGCCATACACATCACTACCACATTCTATATCAATATAGTCCCATACATCTGTATACAACAAATTACCATAATGAGGAACTTTAGCCCTGCTTTCAGGTAAATAGCCTAGATAATGATTAGTATAGAATTTTTTCAGGTTATAGCCTCTTGGTTTGGTAGTATTACCTGCTTCAAAAGCCATATCTATTCTATGTAAACTATCACTTTGTGCGGTTGAGGTGTCAATTTTAGTCCAGACATAACTGAAAGCATCATTTTTAAAATACATAGCCGGATAGCTATTTGCATTATAATAAATGACATTAGTATTAACGGTTGTGTCTGTATTCATCAGTTGACCTAAATTAGCGGTATAATCCCAAGCATCTAGTACATCTGAAGTATCCTGTGGTATGATAACATCTATTTCCTTTAATCGAAGGGTAAGGTAAGTTAAACCCGTGCTTTCTTCAACACTACCTGTAACATATATATCGTTAGTAGAAGGTTCAATAGCAATAGCGGCAGGAATATCGTCTCCATTATCCAAACCATTGTAAGCAATGTTCCATAGCTCATTCCCAGCTGTATCATACTTTAGTATTAAATAATCTCTATTCTCAGCACGGGTACTACTAGCAATAATATATAAGTTCCCTAAGGTGTCTCCAACTATGGCAACAGCAGAGTCATTGCTGTTATAGGTAGTGTCATTCCATGTTTTGGTCCAAACCAAATTACCTGAGGCATTATACTTTAACGTATGTATATCATATCCGTTTATGGTATCAGTAGCGGCACCTGTTACATATACATTACCATCATAATCTACCCATACACCTGTAGCATAATCATTACCCCCATGCGGAGCATTGTATGTGTTGCTCCATTGGTTACTTAATAAAGTGTCATATTTAATGATAAAGTAATTATAAGAGCTGGTATCGTTTCTTGAGCCTGTAATGTAAATATTGCCTATGGTGTCTCTAAAAAAGTCTCCTATAATATCACCTGTAATACTTCCAGCTGCTGTGCTGTCATGGTTTACATAACTTCCACCATTATCATACTCTACTATTACAGTTCGCCAATCCCACTGTTGATATTTACACGCACCTGTTACATAAACCGAATTTCCATCTGTTAAAACTCTTGCGGCTATGTCATCATCTTCGTTTGCATCATAATATGCATTCCATTGTAAATTACCCGCAGGGTCGTATTGTAAGGTAATAAAATCTAAATCCAAATTATCATTAAATCCTGTTCCCACTACATAAATAAATTGATTATCTTCGTCATATACCATATCTATGGCTCCATCATAATAAGAACCATCTGCATTGTAGGTGGCATCCCAATCCAATGTTCCATTGGACTGATACTTAATTAGAACAAAATCATTAAAGTTTGTAGAATCAATAAATGTAGTTCCACATACATAGACGTCTTCATTATTATCTACAAAAATTGCACTTGCTGCATCATCTCCTGAATTAGAGCTACCGTAAGTTCTACTCCATACAATAGCACCATCTTCATCTATTTTTGTAACCATTAAGTCATAATATCCATTCAGATAATTAGCTCCTGCAACATAAGTGTAGCCATTTCCGTTGGGGTTATGAACCATACAGTTCTGTTTATACACTTGTTGAGAGCCATCTGCTGTTGTCCAGTCAACAAATGGAGTAGTCTTAGAAAGTTGAGAAAAACTATTAAAGCTTAATCCTAAAAATAATAGGATAATGATTTTGGTTAGGGTTTTCATAGTAGGAGTTTTTAAATTATGAAGCAATAATATAACATAGTTTTCAAATAAAAATCAGTATAAATACCTAATTTTATTATCGGTAAAAACAATAAAAAATCCCCTTAGCAAAGGCTAAGAGGATTTATAGCATACCTATTTTTTGCAAACATTACTGAAATTTCTTTTCACCCTTCGACTCCGCTCAGGGTGACCACTCTCAGAATGACAACTGTTACGGAGTAGGTTCTGTAGGAGGTGCTTCGGGTTTGGTAGCCGTGCTTTTTAAGTCTATAATTTCACGGGCACTTATGTATTGCTCGTAAAACTCTCTGGCACTTTGGGTAAACTGCAACATTAGTTTATCCATTCTGCTTTTTAAAATGCTACTGGTTTGCTTGGTATATAAAGCAATGTTTTTAGTAGCCAGTTTGCGCTTACCTATAGCAATTCGGGTGCTGGGTATTAAAGCACTGTAAGCATCTATTAGCTGTTGCAGTTGGTTAAGCATGGCATTGGTAATACCGTAGCTATTTAACTGGCTAATGATAGGTTGCGCCACATCTTTAATTACCTGGCAGCGCTCTGCACTTATGGTATCGCTTACGCTTACCAGTTTTGTAAAGCTAAAGTTTACACTTTCTTGCAGGGCTTTATCGCCAACGGCTTCGGCATACGCCATTACTCCGCCTTTTACTTGCAGGGCAAAATTGGCCATTGCCAGTAATGCGTTTCGTTTGTTTTTGGCAAAACCTACAATGGGTGTTTGCTGCACCTCTACAGCGTCTTTTAGTTTGTTTAGCGCAGTGGTAAAATCTGCCACTGCCGTAACTATAGCAGGTATGCTATTCCACAGTGTGCTGTTATCGTTCAGCACTTGTTCAGTTGACATAAACATGTTCAACTGATTTTCTTGATAACGTCTCATAAGATATAAATTTTAAGAGATACTTTCCCCTGCTTTACACTACGGGAGAGGTTTACCGCTAGTATATTAAACGCATGGGGTAAAAGATTTATTACACACTTTCCACCATCGGTTAACATTTTTTAACCAATGGTGTAAAACCACTTACGAAAGGTGTGTGGCTGCTTAATATGGGTGTTGAGCAAGCTCATCCGGATATATTACTGTTTACGCAAGGTATAATACAACTTGAGCAGGATGTAATACAACTTACGCAAGATATTTTTGAACTTACGCTGCTTCTTTTACAGTTTACGCTGCTTGCTATTTTACTTACGCATGAATTATTTGAACTTACGTTTGATGCTTTTTGACTTACGCTGCTTCTAACACAACTTACCCTGCTTCTTTTGCAGCTTACGCATGAGATATTTTAACTTACGCTACTTGTCACGATACTTACCGTCCTTGTAAAAGCACTTACGCTTAATGTTTACCTACTTAAGGTGTATGTAATTTAGGAAAAGGGGCTTGTCACTTACAATAAAACCTACAATCAATCTACATTATCATGTAGAAATGAATTGTCGTCTCTTAATTTAGGACTGCCTTCACCGTCATCAGAAAGAGAGTATTTAGAAACACTATTTTCAGATGAATGAGGAACAGAATCTAAAGCAATATTACGTCTTTTAAATGCCGGCTCATTTTCAAGCTCCGCCAATCCACCGGGATTTTTCATCTTCTGTGTAATCGACTTCAATTTCATGATTCGCTCTTGAGATATTTTCATCATCTCTTCCTGAGAAATGTCAGATGAAGTAGTATCATCAGAAGCAGTGCTTTCAGCATTTATCTGAGAAGTCTTTTTTAAGTTATCAAGCTCTGTTTTATCTAACTCCAATTCCGGTTCATCATCTTGATATAAATCAAACTTCTTTACCTCTTTATTTTCCGTTTTATCTTTTGGTTCTTCTGTTTTTTTAATGTCGTCAAACTCAAAGGTAAACTGTGGTTTTGTTTCTGTTTCTTCCTTGGTAATTAACACAGGCTCCATTGGGTCCACTTCATCTTCTTTTTTTTCTTCTTCTTTCTCCTCCACTGTATTAATAATGGTTGGTTCAGATGGTTTGGTATCTTCTAAATCCATCACCACTTTTTCAGGTTCTTTTTTAGAAAGAGATTCTCCTGTATTTCCAAAACCCGTAGCAATAACAGTTACCGATATTTTATCACCAAGCGATTCGTCTGTTCCGTTACCCCAAATTACATCGGCTGTATTGCCTGCTTCATTTTGTATGAAGTCTGTAATTTCAGCCATTTCGTCCATGGTAAGTTCAGTATCTCCTGAAGTAACATTTAATAAAATGTATTGCGCACCATGAATGTCGTTATCGTTTAATAATGGAGAAGATAATGCGTTTGTGGCTGCTTTAATAGCTCTGTTTTCGCCATTAGCCGTAGCAGAACCCATAATTGCCGTACCACCGTTTTCCATTACCGTTTTAACATCCATGAAGTCAACATTGATGTATCCGGCTACCGTAATAATTTCAGCTATTCCTTTTGCGGCAGTGGTTAAAATGTCATCCGCTTTGGCAAAGGATTCAGAGAATTTAAGATTTCCGTGTATTTCTCTTAATCTGTCATTACAAATTACAAGTAGTGTATCAACGGCATCTCTCATTTCAGCTAAACCAATTTGAGCTTGCTGTAATCTTCTTCTTCCTTCAAACGAAAAAGGAATGGTAACAATACCCACTGTAAGTATTCCTAAGTCTTTTGCCGCCTTAGCAATTACAGGTGCAGCGCCTGTTCCGGTACCACCGCCCATTCCCGCTGTGATGAAAACCATCTTAGTATTCTTTGATAAAATTTCTTTTACTTCATCAATGTTTTCAATAGCAGAATTTTTTCCTACTTCAGGAATTGAGCCTGCTCCGTTTCCTTCAGTTAAAGTAGTTCCTAACTGAATTTTTGTAGGCACAGGGCTTAAGTCAAGTGCTTGTCTGTCGGTATTACAAATAATAAAGTCAACGCCTTTAATACCTTGTTTATACATGTGATTAACGGCATTACTTCCGCCACCACCAACACCAATAACTTTAATAATTGATGATAAATCTTTTGGTAAGTTAAATTGCATAACTATCTCCTTTTATTTAAAATTTATATTTCGTCTTCTTCAAAAAATCCCTTTCCCATTGCTATTACCTTATCTAAGAAACCGCTTTTGGTTTTCTCAGAATGAGTTCTAACCGTATTTTTCTCGCTTGCTGCTTGTTTTTTAAGCGTATCGTATCCTTTTAATACTAAACCAACACCTGTTGCATACATTGGGCTGGTTACAGAATCAGGATTTCCTTTGGCTAAATGCTCGTTCGGATAACCAATACGAGCATACATTCCCGTTTTGTACTCAAATAAATGAGTGATGTGTCTTAGTTGCGCTCCACCACCTGTTACCACAATTCCTGCAATCAATTTATTTTGATAGCCTGAGTTTTTTATTTCATAATACACATGCTCAATGATTTCTTCCATTCTGGCTTGTATAATATGCGCTAAGTTTTTCACCGAAATTTCTTTAGGCTCACGACCTTTTAATCCGGGAATAGCAACAATAGCACCTTCTTGGCTTTCACTAGATAAAGCAGAACCAAATTTTACTTTCAGTTTTTCTGCTTGGTCTTTAATAATGCTACATCCCTGACGAATATCATCGGTTACTACATTTCCGCCAAAAGGAATTACTGCTGTATGTCTGATAATTCCTTCCTGGAAAATAGCTACATCAGTAGTTCCACCGCCAATATCTACTAACACTACTCCTGCTTCTTTTTCTTCATTGCTTAACACAGCATCTGAAGAAGCAAGCGGTTCTAAAATTAATTCTTCCACTTCAAGGCCGGCCTTGTTTACACACTTGTAAATATTTTTTATGGCTCCCACCTGACCGGTTATGATATGGCAATTAGCTTCTAATCGCACACCCGCCATTCCAATTGGGTCTTTAATTCCTTGTTCATTGTCAACGATGTATTCTTGAGGTAGTACGTGAATGATTTCTTCACCCGGAAGCATCATTAGTTTGTACATTTCATCAATCATCTCATCTATATCCTTTTGACAGATTTCTTTTTCTAAATCTGAACGGATTTTTACCGCTCTATGCTGAACACTTCTAATATGTTGACCGGCAATACCTACATTTACCACTTTAATTTCTACGCCTGAGTTTTGTTCGGCTTCTTGTACAGCAACTTTTATGGATTGAATTGTTTTTTCAATATTTGTTACAATTCCTCTAGAAACTCCAATAGAATCGGAGCGACCCATCCCTAAAATTTCGAGCTTTCCAAATTCGTTCATTCGTCCTACAATGGCAACAATTTTTGTTGTACCAATGTCAAGACCTACAATTATTTCATTTGAAGCATTCATTTGTTTTTCTATTTAGTGCAAACTACTTGATCTTTAAATTTTAGATTAATTATCTGATACTCGTTCCAGCCTGTTTTACTTAGTCCTTCGTTATAAAAAAGCATCAACTTTTTGAACTTCTCTTCCAAATCAGTTAATTCACCAACTACAATGGTATGATTTCCAACCCTTGGTATCAACTCAAACTCTAACTGTTTATTAACAGCTATTTGTTCAATTTGTGCTCGCCAGAACTTATCATTATTGATAAATGATGCTAACTGATAAACCTGAAAAATTAAAAATGAATTGAGTGAAGAGTCTTTGGGTAATTCAGAAAAATTAGTGCTAAAATACTTACTACAACTTAACCTTATCGGAGCTGAAACCACTACTACTCTTGCTGTGTATTGCTCAGAAATAGGCATTAAATAGCCTTTTTCATCTATGTAAAAATTATCGTTTTTAGTAAAAATTCTGGCTATCGGCTTCTTCTGCCAAACATTGATTTTTATCTTTCCATCAATGGTTAGATATACTTGTGATTTTTCTACGGATGGATGACTTGTAATTCTATTTTCTAACTGAAGTGGATTAATGTCAATTGCTCTGATTTTTTTTGATGAGTCGGGAAAAATAATATTAACCACATCTTCTTCTTCAACAAAATAATGGTCTGTTTTGTCTTTAAAACTTACTTTAACGTCTTTATATGAGCAATAAATATTTTCTTGTTGTTTGCTTACAAAGCCCAACAGAAAGAAAAGACAGGCTAACAAAACTGTCCAAACGCTATAATTCAATATGCTTTTCCAGTTAATTTTCTTCATACGCTAGCTGCAACATATTTTTTATAGGATCAATCAACTGGTCAATGTTTCCTGCTCCAATCGTAAGTAACACTTCAAATTCTTTTTCTTTTATGTAGTCCAACACCTTTTCCATGGGAACAATTTGCTTTTCGTCAATTGCTACTTTTTCAAGCACAAAAGAAGAAGTTACTCCTGGAATGGGTTGTTCTCTGGCTGGATATATTTCAAGCATAATTAACTCATCTAAAAGCGATAAACTTTCGGCAAAATCATCGGCAAAATCTCTGGTACGAGAAAATAAATGAGGTTGAAATATTCCCGTTATTTTTTTATTGGGATACAATTCCTTTACTGAATTTACTAAGGCTTGTATTTCTCTTGGGTGATGGGCATAATCATCAATATAAATTGTTTTGGATGATTGATAGTGTACATCAAATCTCCTCACCACACCTTTATAAGTTTCAATGGCTTTAGCTACTTTTTCAGGGTTTTTAACATATTGATTGGTGGCAATAAAAGCTCCTATCGCATTTTCAATATTATGCTTTCCGGGTAAACCGCATTTTATATTTTCTATTTTTTCAAAGCCGTTAATAATATCAAAAACTTGCTTGCCATTTTCAACTCTAATATTAGCACTTGTTACTTCTGCATTATTTGTGTTAGTGGAGTAAGAAGAAACATTTTTTATGGTAACTAAATCTTCTTCTACCGATTTATGTAAAATGATTTTTTCTTTTACTTGTAAAGCAAACTCTCTATATGATTTCACCATTTCCTCTTTGCTTCCGTAGATGTCTAAATGATCAGGGTCTAAAGAAGTAATAATGGCAATATTAGGGTATAAGGTTAAAAACGAACGGTCAAATTCATCTGCTTCGGTTACTAAAACTTTTGCGTTAGGGTGAATAACAAAATTAGAATTGAAGTTTTTTATAATCCCTCCTAAAAACCCAACTATCGGCACTCCACATTCTGTTAAAAAATGGGCTATCATGCCGCTTGTAGTTGTTTTTCCGTGAGTTCCGGCAACAGCAATGGTAAAATAATTTTTGCTAATCTCTCCTAAAATTTGTGACCGCTTGTATAAGTTAAATTTGTTCTTTTTGAAATAATTAAATTCTTTGTGGTCTTTTGGAATTGCAGGAGTATATACCACAACATCTATTCCTTCGGGAAGCAAAGCAACATCATCTTCAAAATGAATGTTAGCACCTTCTTTTTCTAATTCTTTAGTGAGTTTTGTTGGTATTTTATCATAACCATAAACTTCTTTTCCCAGGAATAAAAAATACCTTGCCAGCGCACTCATTCCAATGCCTCCAATACCCAGAAAAAAAACTTTATTTACGTTATCTAAATTCAATTTTGTTTGGCAATTTTTATAATTTCATTAGCTATACTTTCCGCTGCATTTTTAAAAGCAAGCGGTTTAAGGTTTTCTCTTAATTCATTACACTTGCTTTCATCGTTAATGAGCTTTAATGCTGACGATACCAGAGTTTCTTCTGCATCAACGTCTTTAACTAACAGAGCTGCATTTTTTGACACCAAAGCCATTGCATTTTTTGTTTGATGGTCTTCGGCTACATTTGGTGAAGGAACAAGTATTGATGGCTTTCCCGTAACACAAATTTCAGAAATGGATAAGGCTCCCGCTCTTGAAATAACCACATCGGCAACAGCGTAAGCATAATTCATTTTTGTGATGAACGCATGTGATTGAGTATTAGAATAATTTGCTGTAGCCGATTTAGCTTTGTCTTTAAAACCATTTCCTGTTTGCCATATCAACTGAATATCTTTTTCTTGGAACTTCTCTAATGAAGCCAAAATAGCTTTATTGATAGTTAATGCGCCTAAACTTCCGCCAATCACCAAAACCGTTTTTTTTGAAGCATCCAACTTAAAATATTCCAATGCCTCTGACCTTATATTTTCAAGACTGGTAATGTCCTGTCGAACAGGATTTCCGGTTAATTTTATTTTTTCTTTAGGAAAAAAGTTTTCCATATTGTCGTATGCAACACAAATCAATTTCGCTTTTTTCGCAAGCAGTTTATTGGTAATTCCCGGATATGAATTTTGCTCTTGAATAATTGTTGGTATCCCTTTAGAGTTTGCAGCCTTCAAAGTTGGTCCACTGGCATAGCCACCTACTCCAACTACAGCATTTGGTGCAAAATCTTTTACCACTTTCTTTGCCTTTAATAAACTGCGTATTAATTTAAATGGAAACGCAAGATTTTTAAGCGTTAGCTTACGTTGTAAACCCATTACAGGTAGTCCAATAATTTTATATCCTGCGTTTGGAACTTTTTCCATTTCCATTCTTCCTTCTGCACCAACAAATAAAATTTCACCATTTGGTTCTGCTTTTTTTAAAGCATTAGCAATGGCAATAGCTGGAAATATATGACCGCCTGTTCCTCCTCCGCTTATGATAAACTTAAGCTGCTGCATTTGCTAAAGAGTTTTGTGATTCATGTTGTTTGCTTACACTCAGGATTACGCCCATTGCAATAAAAGTGAATAAAATGGACGTTCCTCCCATACTAACCATTGGTAAAGGTTGACCTGTAACAGGAAATAAATTAACAGCCACAGCCATATTTATCATAGCCTGAAAAACTAAACTAAATGAAAATCCAAAGACTAAAAGCGTTCCAAAAGGTTTTTCACTACTTGAGGAAATTCTAATTCCTCTGAACAATAAAATAAGATATAAAAACAGTAATAATATTCCGCCTATCAATCCATACTCTTCTATTACAATTGCATAAATAAAATCGGAATATGGATGTGGTAAAAAATTTCGTTGAGTGCTTTTTCCAGGACCCTTTCCAAAAACTCCCCCTGTGGCAATTGCTATTTTAGACTGTTCCGATTGATAATTTTCAGTAACGTTTCCTTCTCTAAAATCTTCCATCCTATTTACCCAAGTATCTACCCTTTTTATTGTTCCGGGAAAGGCCATTCCAATTAATATTACAACTGTTAAACCAGCCACCCCTATTCCAATTAAAGATAGGATATATTTTATGTTAACTCTACCTATAAACATTAAAACTATTGATGTAATAAAAAGCAATGCTGCTGTAGATAAGTTTGCCGGAAGGATTAAACCACAAACAACCAGCACAGGTAAAATAATAGGTATAAACGCAGATTTGAAATCTTTAATATTGTCTTGCTTCTTTGAAATTATTCTTGCCAAATACATAATTAATGCAAACTTGGCTAAATCTGATGTTTGAAAAGTATAATTCAAAATAGGAATTGTAAGCCATCTACTTGCATCATTAATTGTGCTTCCCATTATTAAAGTTAATAGCAATAATGGGATGGATAAATATAAAAGTAGCTGAGATAGTTTTGAGAAATAGGTGTACTTAATATTATGGGTAAAATAGGTGAGTAGTAAACCAATAATTAAAAATGAAGAATGTTTAATTAAATAATAAAAGGTATTTCCGTCTGTGTGCTTGTATGCAAGTGTTACGATAGAGCTATAAACAGTTAAGATAGAGGTTATTGAAAGTAGCATTACAACTACCCAAACGACCTTGTCTCCTTTGAAATATTTCTCTAGGATATTCAATTTTATTAAACTGAGAGGTTACTAAATTCATTAACTTCCTTTTGAGCATCTGAAAAAGGGGTATCAGAAAAATAAACAACACCATTAACCAACTTTAAAATATTCTTTACACAAAAAAATGCTTCTTCTGCGCCTGTTACTTCTAATAATAGTATGCTTTTTCGAGCAGTAAGTGTTGCTATGTCTTCAACACATTTCTTGCTCGCTAAAACAACTTTTGTTTTAGAAATAATTTTATTCAATTTAGAAACATCATCTGCTTCTCCCAAAATAACTGCCCAACTGTTAATGTGCGGAGGGAAATCTACATCATCTACTGTTGAAACATAAAATTCTACTTGGTTAATTTGGTTTACTTTTTTCATGGGTAAAGGTTTTATTTATAGCCCTTTCACTGCATTCTTAAACTGATGCCCTCTGTCTTCATAATTTTCAAATAAATCAAAGCTTGCACAACAAGGAGATAATAAAACTATTTCTCCTTTTTTTGCTAATTCATAGGACTTTTTAACTGCATCTGCCGCACTCGTTGCTTCAACTATTGTTTCAATTTTATCGGCAAAAGCTTTGATGATTTTTTTGTTGTCCTTGCCAAGACAAACAATTGCTTTCACTTTTTCCTTTACCATTTCATCTAGCATAGAATAGTCGTTTCCTTTGTCCACTCCGCCAACAATCCAAACAATAGGTTTTTGCATACTTTCCAGCGCAAACCAAGTAGAATTAACATTAGTCGCTTTTGAATCATTGATAAATTCAATGCCGTGAATATTGGCAACAAATTCTAGACGGTGTTCTACATTTTGAAAGTCTGATAAGCTCTCACGTATTTTATCTTTCCGAATATCAAATATTCGGGCTGCTACGGCTGCCGCCATAGTGTTGTAAAGGTTGT
>CALALS010000023.1 GCA_937925525.1 uncultured Flavobacteriales bacterium
TTCCATTATTACCCGAATCATCTGTATTTTGATTGTAGATAGTGGCTTCTGCATTGGCTAGTAATATGCCGGAACGATGAAGCAGGTTACTAACCATGGCAGACTTTTCTATCCCAAATACTTTATCAGCTTTTACAAAGCTAACATCAGAAAAGAAGAAGCCGTGAGTGGCGATATGTAAAATTCTGGCATCAGCATTTTTAACTTTTTCTTCGCTGGCTTCTGTTTCTAGATATTCATTTACTTTATATCCTGATTTTTGAAGCATTGCTTTTAAAGTCTCTGCTTCTTTTTTGGTTCCGGGTAATGGAGGAATAGCATCTTTATTACCATAATAAGGAAAACCTAAAATGGTAGCGTTTTTAACCAAGGATTTATCTTTCTTATTTTTTATCGATAAAATTTCCTTGCCATTAGCAATCATTACTATGTTGTATTTATCCAGAAGATATTGTTTACCATTGTTTAGTGTATTTAAACTAATCATATTGTAAATACCGTCCGGTGATACGTAAACAGTTTTCTTATTAGCAAATCTTTCATCAATGGGTTGCCAAAAGTAGGTATATGATTCTTCGTCTAACCTTGCATTTTGCATCCTTTTTCGATATTCGGGAAAGTAGATGGTATCCATTTCGTAGCTATTTGTAAAGCTTACAAATTGGGGCTTAGGATTGTCTTTTGTTAGTATGATAGCGGCATATTTTGGAGTTTGGGTTATGATTTTGTCAAAGTAGTTGTAGTAAATTAAATCAACATATGCTTCATCTGAGTTTAAAGAACTATAAATGTCTTTATAATTTACATCTTTATTTGAGTAGGCAGAACTAAATTGCTCTGAAGCAATGGTCATGTCTTTTTCTAAGTTGTTTACAACATCTTCCAGTGAGTCTAAGTTGATGTTTTCTTCTTCTAGCTCAGACTTTGAAAGTGTATAAAGAAAAGCTAAGTATTCTTTTTTTGTTAGCCAATAGGAGTATTGCTCAATCAGTTTTTTATCTCCGCTGTTTAAGATAGCTTGCTTGGTTTTATTGGAAGAATTAAGGATTAATGCCTTAGCGTTTAGCTGAAGGTTTAGAGATTTTTCCACTAAATCCGGGTTAGTTTGAGCGTTTTGAAATGCAAAAGAGTAGAAGGTGTGTAGTCTTGGCCTGGTTTTATCCCAGAATTTTGTTTTTTCTTTTTCACTCATATATGGGAAATAATCATCAATTACACTGAGTGTTTTGTCCACTAAAAAGCCAAACAAGAATTTAGCTGAGTCAACTTCTTCTTTTTTCCATTTTACAACAGCATAATTCTCAACTGATTCAAGGTAGTCGGGATGATTTTCTCCCAATACTTTTTTTCGAGTTAGTAGAGCCTCTCTGCCATATTTTTCAGCTCTTTCTATATCATCATCTAACCTATAAAATGTACTTAAGTCGTTTATTGAAGCAGCATAAGAGGGGTGTTCTTCCCCTAATTGTTTTTTGTAGATTGAAACAGCTTTCCATAAGTGACCTTGTACTTTTCTAATTTCACCCATTTCAAGATAAAGTAAGGCTATTCCTCTTTTTAAATGGGCATAGTCAGGGTGATTAATTCCATAACGTGCTTCTTTAATCTTAATACACTCTAAATAAATTTTTTCTGCATCTTCATAGCGTTTTACTTCTTTATAAAGTATCGCAAGGTTTATTTTTAACTTGATGTAGTTGTTGGAGCGTTCACCCATTTCCTTTGCGGCTGTCTCTAAGCATTCATGCATTAACTTTTCTGCTTCTTCATATCTGCCAAGTGCTTGAAATAGCATGGCTTTATTATTTAAACTAATGGCTAAAGCAGTCTTTTCTTCCTTTTCGTATTTTCTATTTATTTCAATGGCTTGGTTGATTAGTTTTTCGGCTTCTCCATAATTCCCCATGTCTTTATTCCAAACTCCAATGTTATTAATTGAAGCCGCATGTGGCAGCGAACCATTAGCTAGTTCTTCTCTAATTTTTAGCGCTTCCTGATTATATGTTTTTGCTTCAGAAAATCTGCCAATGCTCATATATAAAAGCCCTAGATTACTTAAAACCTGAGAATATTCTAAACCTTTATTATTTCCTTCTTCGTAAAGTTTTTTTGCTCTTAAAAAGGAGAACTCTGCAAGCCTAAAATTATTTGATGCGTAGGCAACTTCACCGGTAATATTTGCATTGGACGCTTTATTTTCACCATTATCATCTTTGGTAAGATAATTCATCAGCACAGCTTTTTGTCGCTGCCCTTTTTCTATGGTTTCAAAAAGTGCGGTGTTGTCGGAGAATGAGATAGCATAGTTGAAGCTAGATTTTTCATATTCTTCTTTTGAAGAGCCTAGTAGTTTATCAAAGCCCATTTCTTTTACTAACTCACCCGGCTTTGCATTCCAAATATCTTTAAGGGTTTTTAGTCCTTTTTCTTGTGCTGAAGTAATGCCTGATAATAATATTAATAGTAAGAAAGTGGTAATTCTCATATAGCAAAAGTAGTAATTTGTAATTTAGTTTAGTAAATTGTAATACTTAGCTTTTATTTCATCCGGATGGACTCCTGATTTAAACATTTTAAAAGCAGTGTAATTCGCTTTTTGAACTCTTAAATAGCTATTGTTTCTGTATTTTCTGGCTGACACAATAATGTCTTTTTGAATAATCTTAAATTGTTCTTTTGATTTAATTTTTTGGATAAGATCGTATTCTTCCATTATACTATAGTACTCATCATACATACCGAGACTGAAAAATAACTCCTTTGTGATAAACAATGATTGGTCTCCTCCTCTGCAAATTAAAAAAGGAAATCGGGTCATAAAAGCATTTAGCTTTAATAAAATATTAGGAGAGTTAAATTTAAATCGATAACAACCTGCTTTATTTCCATTTTTAATCGCCTTTTGTATGTCTTCATAAAACGAAGTGGGAGGCAGCGTGTCTGCATGAACAAAATACAATACATCTCCTGTAGCTCTTTTTGCTCCAAAATTCATTTGGGCTGCTCGTGATTGAACATTTGCGCAAAAGAATTCTACCTTAAATTGCTTAACAAGTTCTTTTGTTTTATCGGTGCTGCAACCATCAACTATGATAATTTCCAGCTTTTCTTTTTGGGTAGATTGAAATAATCTGGTTAAAAGATGAGTAATATTTTCTTCTTCGTTATAGGTAGGAATAATAACAGAAAGCTTCATGAAACGTTATTCATTTAATCCCCAGTCGTAATCCAAATATTCGACTTTTGCTTTTTCGTCAATTTTCACAGGTGAATATTGATTTACGTATTGAATAAGTGTCATGTCTTTAGATTTAAAATCCATTCCGTACCAGTCAAATATTTTTGAAAGTTTTGGATTGGTTTTATCTACTTTATTTCTGAAAGGGTCTTTTAAGAAGTTTACTGCCTGATCTTTTAATTGAGCGTCTAACTTGCTTCCAACATAGGCTTCATTTCTTAATATCGGACAAGATTTAGAGGCACAAACCAATGCAAAATGAACTCTTGCATCTTTATATTGCTTTCTTAGTTTTCCGTGTTCAATGTTATTTAAATCCATTTCTTCACCGTCAATGGTGATGAACTTAATATCCCAGGTGCTGTTTACAAAAGGAATTTTTCCGCCAATTTCCTTTATACTTTTTACAGGGTAGTTATCACAAATTAATCTAACGGTGTAGGCGTTATAAGCATTAATCCAATAAGCCATGATGTCATTTTTTTTCCAATCACTTTTTGGTGGATTCTTTTCAAGCTTTCTCAAATAGCTATTTAGTTTTTCAGAATCTTGTATAAATCCTTTATAGCTTACTTTACCGCTTGGCGTAACATGTTTTTTTAATAATTCATTCCATTCTTTATGTAAATCAGTAGGAGGGGCTTGAATAAACGCAAGTGATACGATTGCTGAAAGGAGAATAAGTAAAAAAGTTTTTTTCATAAGTTGTGGTTTTAAAAGAAAAAATGCTTTGATTTCTCTCAGCATTTAATCGATGTTGTTAAAACAATAAACGTTCCAAAATCAATTTTGGATTTTAATTATTATTTTTTGTTTGCTTTTAAATAATAAACAACCAAACCAACTAAGGCTCCTACAATTGCTCCAATAATTATAGTTCTCATAGGCTACGCTAATACTTCTTTTACCCTGTCGGCTGCTTCTTGAAGCAATACAGCTGAATGTACTTGTAAACCACTATTGTCAATGAGTTCTTTTGCTTCTTCAGCATTTGTTCCTTGCAAACGCACAATAATAGGAACTTTTATTTCTCCAATGTTTTTATAAGCATCTACAACTCCCTGTGCAACTCTGTCACATCTTACAATACCACCAAAAATATTTACTAAAATAGCTTTTACATTCGGGTCTTTTAAGATTATTCTAAAAGCCGTTTCTACTCTTTTTGCATCTGCGGTACCACCAACATCTAAAAAGTTTGCAGGGTCTCCACCCGAAAGTTTAATGATGTCCATAGTAGCCATAGCTAATCCGGCACCGTTTACCATACAACCAACGTTTCCGTCAAGTTTTACATAACTTAAGCCTGCTTCTCCTGCTTCAACCTCTGTTGGGTCTTCTTCATGAATGTCTCTTAATGCTGCTAAATCTTTATGACGGAATAATGCGTTATCGTCTAAATTAACTTTAGAGTCAACTGCTATTATTTTATTGTCTGAAGTTTTAAGTACAGGATTGATTTCAAATAATGATGAATCAGTTCCTTCATAGGCTTTATATAAAGCAAAAACAAATTTTACCATTTGCTTGAAAGCATCACCGCTTAACCCTAAGTTGTAGGCAATTTTACGAGCTTGAAAAGCTTGTAAGCCAACGCTTGGGTCTATCTCTTCTTTAAAAATTAAATGCGGAGTATCATGAGCAACTGTTTCAATGTCCATACCACCTTCTGTAGAATACATAATGATGTTCTTGCCTGTAGAACGGTTTAATAAAACACTCATGTAAAACTCAGAAGTTTCACTTTCTCCCGGATAATAAACATCTTGAGCAACCAATACTTTTCTAACAAGCTTTCCTTCCGGTCCTGTTTGAGGAGTTACTAATTGCATGCCTAATATTTTACCGGCTATTTCTTTTACCTCATCTAACGATTTAGCCAGTTTTACACCGCCACCTTTTCCTCTTCCTCCGGCATGTATTTGGGCTTTAATTACCCACCATTGCGTTC
>CALALS010000024.1 GCA_937925525.1 uncultured Flavobacteriales bacterium
AAAGAAAACATAGCCAAATCTAAATTCATGGCTGTTTTAGCATCTGTAAAATCTATGGCCGCTTGCTTTTTTTCATCTAGCGTAAGCTTTGCTGCTCTCTCACCGCCTAGTATTTCCTTAAACATCTGACGAAGCTCTTGCTTTTTAAGTGGCTCTGAATACAATGAAAAAGTAAATTCCATGGCAGAAGTGGTAAACTTTTTCCCTTCATATTTTGGCTGCCAACCCAAGTTAGCAGGGTTAATACCCGCACATTGATAGTCAGTAACAAATGTAGTGGCAACTCCCGCTCTACCGGTTGATGTAAATGCACTCAACTCCGCTTGGGCAAATAGCGCAGATGTAGAAGTCGTAACTAATGCTAACAATAAATACCTTTTCATAAGTTCATGTTTAATAAGCTAATATACGATTTATCGGAAAATGATTTTAGCAATAGTTTTAAATATTATTGTTGTATCGGTTAGTAAAGAAGATTGTTGAACGTACTTTAAATTCAACTCTAACTTTTTTGGCATTATTTCATTGATGTAGGTCTCTTCAGGATTTTCAGATTTACCCAACAAATCATTTTCATCTACAAATTGAATGGAAGCATAATCGGTAATTCCGGGCTTTACAGTTAAAACTTGTTGCTGTTTTTCAGTATATAAATCTGTGTACTTCTTAACTTCAGGCCTTGGACCTACTAGGCTCATATCTCCAATTAAAACATTAATTAATTGGGGAAGTTCATCAACCTTCGTCTTTCTAAGATAATAGCCAACTTTTGTAATTCTTGCATCTCTCCCACCAACTGTCAAAAGTCCATTTTTATCGGCATCTTTTATCATTGTCCTGAATTTGAACAGTGAAAATTCAACATTATTTTTTTTTTTTTTTTTTTGAGAATAGAATACCGGTAAACCACTTTCAATAATAACTAACAAAGCAACTATAAAAAAGAGAGGAGAGAGTAAAACTATTCCTAAAAAAGAAAAAAAGATGTCGAATACCCGCTTAAGCATTTATTACTTCTTGAACAGATTGAATAACTGCATCTATTACGGTTTTCACTTTACTTTCATCTAAATCATAATAAACAGGAAGGCTAATTTCCCTAGAAAAATTATCGTATGCAATCGGGAAATTTTTAATATCGTAGCCTTTGTTTTTATAATAAGATAAAAGTGGTAAAGGCTGAAAGTGAACATTTACGGAAACATCCTGATCAAATATTTTTTGAATGATTTCATCTCGTTGAGCTTCAGTTACACCTTTTACTCTCAATGCATATACATGAAAAGATGATTCTTTTTCATCTGTTTTAGAATAAGGTAATTCAAAAAATTCATATTGACTAAAAGCAGTATCGTATTGGTTAAATATTGATTTACGTCTAGATAAAATATCATTGTAACGTTCTAACTCTACTAAACCAATTGCAGCTTGTAAGTCAGTCATATTGCACTTATATCCAGCTTCAATCACATCATATTTCCATGCGCCTTTTTGCGATTTAGCCAATGCATCTTTGCTTTGTCCGTGAAGTGACTTAATGCAAAACATTCTGTAAAGTTCGTCATGATTAAAAATATCAGGAAGATTCAAACTAATTGTTCCACCTTCTGCTGTGGTTAAGTTTTTTACTGCATGAAAAGAAAAACAAGAAACGTCTGCCAAACTTCCGGACATTCTTCCCTTATATTTAGCACCTATAGAGTGTGCAGCATCAGCTAATAATAATATTCTACCTAATTGCTTCTGCTCATCTGTTTCAGCATTAAACAAACTCTTTTTCTCTTCAATAACTTTATATATTTCGTCATAATCACACGGGAAACCCGAAAAATCTACAGGAATAATCACTTTTGTTTTTGAGGTAATAGCATTTTTTATTGCCTCAACTGAAATATTAAAATCTTTTCCTACGTCAACCATTACTGCTTTTG
>CALALS010000025.1 GCA_937925525.1 uncultured Flavobacteriales bacterium
CTGCTTCATCGTTCCGGCATATTACTAGCCAATGCAGAAGCCACTATCTACAATAAAAATACAGATGATTCGAGTAATAATGGAATTTTAACTGCTTACGAAACTATGAACCTTAACCTTGAAAAAACCGACTTAGTGGTTCTTAGCGCTTGTGAAACAGGCTTGGGAGACATAAAAGCCGGAGAAGGTGTTTATGGGTTACAACGCTCCTTTCAAATTGCGGGAGCTAAATCTATTATTATGAGTTTGTGGCAAGTTAGCGATGACGCCACCATGGAGTTAATGAAAAACTTCTATCAGAATTATTTAAAAACAAATAATAAAAGAGAATCCTTAACTTTAGCTCAGAAAAAAGTAAAAGAAAAATACCCTGAACCTTTTTACTGGGGAGCCTTTGTACTTATTGGTGAATGATAAAAACACTTAGTATAACATCGTTAATAGTGATTAGCTTGTTAAGCTTTAATGCTTGTAGCTATGACAAATCAGAAGAGTTAATTGCACCCATTAGCGTTTGTGATAGTGTTATATCTTATAAAAAAGATATTGATCCTTTAATTAGAACCTACTGTATAACGGGTATGGGGGCAGGAACAGGCTGTCACGATGCATGGATTGTTGCTCATAGTGGCGTTGAGGCAAGGGCTGCATTAATAAGAGAAGAAATTATAACCAAACAAATGCCTGAAATACCAAACAACTTTGGAATAATAGAAATGACACAAGAAGAAATAGACATGTTTGTTTGTTGGATAGATAATGGCGCACCCGATAATTAACCCTGATTTTTTAAAAGAAACCATTTCGCAATTAGAAATGGGAAAAACAATACTTTACCCTACTGATACTATCTGGGGAATAGGCTGTGATGCAACTAATGAAGAAGCAATCAAAAAAATTTATTCTATAAAAGCAAGAGAAGAAGACAAACCCATGCTTGTTTTGGTTTGTGATGATGTCATGCTCAATAAGTATGTAGATGAAGTACCCGAAATGGCTTGGGATATTATTGACTTATCTACAAAGCCCACCACCATTATTTATCCTAAAGCAAGAAACTTAGCAAAAAACCTTATTGCCAAAGACGGAAGCATTGGAATTAGAATGATTAAAGAAGGCTTTTGTTACGAACTATTGAGAAAATATAGAAAACCTATTGTATCCACCTCTGCAAATTTCAGCGGAGAGCCCTCTCCCACTCATTTTTCTGAAATTAGTAATGAGTTAAAGCAGAAGATAGACATTCTTATTCCTGAAAAGTATAACAGTTCGGTACAAAACCAATCAAGCTCCATTATAAAAATAGAGCTTGACGGTCAAATAAAAGTTATTCGTAAATAATAAATGATTTTATTACATCACATTCATCTAAAGCAGTTATCTTAAAAACTGTTCTCCGATTTGTTGCATGAAACCTTTCTCTAATGCATTGCTCAGAATAACTATCAATAAAACTCTGTTCAATTATAGGTTGATTCTCTCCATATCCTTTATAGGAAATTCTTTCTTTATTAATTAAACTATCTTGGGTTAAATAATTTTTAAGAGCCCATGCTCTTCTATCAGTCAACTTCAAGTTATATTGTTCGCTCCCCCTATAATCTGTATGACTTTCTATATTAATATAAATTTCGTTCTGAGTCAAAAAAGTCTTTAAACTATCGAGAAATGGTTTACTATCATTTAATATATGACTCTTATTATAACTATAATCAATGTCACACATCAAAACACTTCCAACCTCAAATACAGTATCTTCCAACGTAAAAAACTTGTTGTTAAAATATGCTTTGGTTTTAGCCTCTATTAAAGAGTCTATTTTATGAACTTTTAAAATAGAGTCTTCTCTGTGTGTTTGAGAATGACAAACAAGCCCAACAGAACAAAATACAAGTAAAAGAAATGCTCGTTTCATTAGCTAAAAGTAAGTAATTTCTAGATGAAACAATAAAACAAATCGTCATTCTGAATTTATTTCAGAATCTGAAACAAGTTCAAATTGACTTTCATTTAACTATTTAAAACCTAAAACTCAACACTTCAAACTACTTAGTGTCCTAAAGCAGAAAGGTATCTCTCAGCTTCTAAGGCCGCCATACAGCCTGTTCCCGCTGCGGTAACAGCTTGTCGGTAAGTTTTATCAGCTGCATCTCCACTTACAAAAACACCCGGTACATTTGTTTTAGCTGTTCCCGGTTGGGCATACTTAATATAACCTACTTCATCTAAATCAATCCATCCTTTAAAAATATCGGTATTGGGTTTATGACCAATGGCTACAAAAAATCCTGTGCAAGGAATCATAATCTCTTCTTCTGTTTGGTTGTTCTTAGCTTTAACACCCGTTACCAAGTCATTTTCTCCCAATACTTCAACAGTTTCAGTATTGTAAAGTATTTCAATATTCGGAGTGTTTTTTACACGCTCTTCCATAATTTTAGAAGCTCTGAACTTATCACTTCTCACCAACATGGTTACTTTAGAACATAATTTAGAAAGATAATGTGCTTCTTCACAAGCCGAATCACCTGCACCTACAATTACCGTTTCTTGCCCTTTATAAAAGAAACCATCACAAATGGCACAAGCACTCACACCGCCACCCATTTGTAAATAATGTTGCTCAGAAGGCAAACCCAAATATTTAGCAGAAGCTCCGGTAGAAATAATTACCGTTTCAGCGTGAATTTCTTTTTTGTCTTCAATCCAAACTTTATGCAAGGGGCCTGTAAAATCAACTTTAGTTACCCAGCCGCTTCTCACAGATGTACCAAAACGTTCGGCTTGTTGCTGTAATTCTATCATCATTTCAGGACCTGTAATTCCTTTCGGATAACCCGGAAAGTTTTCTACTTCATTAGTGGTAGTTAATTGCCCGCCCGGTTGCATTCCTTGGTATAAAACAGGCTCCATATTTGCTCTAGCTGCATAAATGGCTGCAGTATATCCCGCAGGACCTGAGCCAATAATCAAACACTTTACTTTTTCTATTTCTTCACTCATTATTCTTAATTTTGGAGTTCAAATGTATCATTATTTTAAAAAAACATTGCATTAAAATTGTTCACTATTTTAACAAATAAAGTAAAGAAATTTTGCCACTTAAAAGAGATTACATACATTTGCAGCCCTTATTACTAGGATAACAATATTTTCACAATGGATGCATTTAAGACAATAGAAAGCGAAATCAAGGAAATGAAACAACTTCCTGACTTCAAAGCCGGTGATACCGTTAACGTAAGCTACAAAATTAAAGAAGGTGAAAAGGAAAGAATTCAGCAATTTCAAGGTGTAGTATTACAAAGAAGAAGCAATGGTGTTAACGAAACCTTTACCGTAAGAAAAATATCTAACGGTGTGGGTGTGGAAAGAATTTTTCCTATTTCTTCTCCTTTCTTAGAAGAAATTCAAATATTAAAGAAAGGTAAAGTAAGAAGAGCTAGATTATTCTACTTAAGAGAAAAATCAGGTAAAGCTGCTAGAATTAAAGAAGATTACAGAAACAAAAAAGAAGACGCTGCTAAAGCAAAGGCTGAAAAAGCTGCTGCTAAGGCTTAATAGCTCAATAAATAATTTTACTCAAAATCCTGCCCCACAAGGCGGGATTTTTTGTTTCTATCCTAAATTCCAAATTCTGCTATCTTTACCTTGTAATGATTTCTATCTACAAGATAAAACCTAAGTTTCAGCAGTTGCTTTTGCCTGTTCTGAAAGGCTTGCACAAACTGGGAATTACCGCCAATCAAATTACTGTTTCGGCTATTTTGTTGTCGTTTGCCATTAGTCTTTGCTTTTGGTATGCGAAAGATTACACTTTACTTTTTTTAGCTTTACCTATTGGTTTACTCATCAGAATGGCGCTAAATGCACTTGACGGTATGATGGCTCGTACGTATAACCAACAATCAAAAACAGGAGAAGTATTAAATGAGTTGGGTGATATTGTTTCTGACTTTGCCATTTTTCTTCCATTGATTATTCATGAAGCTAAACAGTTACTGCTTGTTGTTATTTTTATGGGATTAAGCATTATTAACGAATTTGCCGGAATATTAGGCAAATCAGTAAGTAATGACAGAAGATATGACGGACCGATGGGAAAAAGCGACCGTGCTTTTGTAATTAGTATTTATGGTTTACTTTGCTTTTTTGAAGTAGATTTAAGTCAGGCCTCTTTTTGGATATTTTTGGTAATTAATGCATTACTGCTAATCAGCACCGGAATACGGGTTAAAAAATCATTAGCGAAATGAAAGACATCATCCATTTTAAGTTTTTTGAAAACAACGATATTCTTATTGTTGTTGCCTTAATTTTCGGAATTCTGATTTTTGCCTCTACCCTCTTTTTTATCGTTGGAAAAGTAAAACCCAATGCCAATGTAAAAGAACTAAAAGACCGTACCAAATCATGGTGGGTAATGGCTGTTATGTTTATTGGAGCTACTATTTTCAGTACTAAAATTTCGTATGTAGCCATTGCTTTTTTATCCTTTGTGGCGTTTAGAGAATTGTATTCCATGCTGGGCTTTAGAGATTCTGACAGGCGAGCCATCTTTTGGGCTATTTTTTCCATTCCCATTCAGTATTATTTAGCCTACATTGGCTGGTATGGTGCGTACATCATTTTTATTCCTGTAGTGATGTTTTTGTTATTGCCTTTGCGTTTAGTGCTAAAAGGCGATACCATCGGCATTACCAAGTCAATGGCAAGTTTACATTGGACGCTAATGCTTACCGTTTTTGGTATCAGCCACATGGCTTATCTACTTTCATTACCAACACTTGAAGGCTTTAGCTCAGGCGGCAGAGGCTTGCTCTTGTTTTTGGTTTTCTTAACTGAAATAAATGATGTGATGCAGTTTACCTGGGGGAAATTATTGGGCAGACACAAAATTATACCTAAAGTAAGCCCCAACAAAACATGGGAAGGATTTGTGGGCGGATTAATATCTACCACCATTATTGGTTACTTTCTGGGCTTTTTAACACCACTTACAGACTATCAAGTAATATTTGTAAGTTTTATGATTGCCTTTTCAGGCTTTGTAGGTGATATTGTCATGTCTTCCATTAAAAGGGATGTGGGCGTAAAAGATACCGGAGAAACCATTCCCGGGCATGGAGGAATATTAGACAGAATAGATTCTCTGGCGTACTCTGCTCCCGCTTTTTTTCACATTGTTTATTATTTGGCGTACTAAATGCAAAAGATAGTTTTAACCGTAATTTACAGCTTTTTTGTGCGTTGGTTTTTAAAACTAATTATTGGCGTACAGTTTCCAAAAGCTAAGTTTCTGGTAAAAGAAAAGCAGTTTATTATTGTGGCTAACCACAACAGCCACCTAGACACCATGACCTTAATGGCTTCTTTACCCAGCAAAATTTTACATAAAGTAAAGCCCGTAGCCGCTGCCGACCACTTTGGAAAATCAGGTATCCAATCTAAGTTAAGCGGGTTTTTTATTAATGCATTGCTGATACCAAGAAAGCGGGACAAAGAAAACCCTGAAAACGACCCGATTCATAAAATGATAAAAGCATTGGATGAGGGCTATTCTTTGATATTGTTCCCGGAAGGCACCAGAGGCGAACCCGAAAAAGAGCAACCTTTAAAACCCGGAGTGGCATTGGTGTTAAGAGAGCGACCACATATAAAGTATGTACCCGCACACATGAAAGGAATGGGAAAAGCCATGCCCAAAGGAGATAACTGGATATTACCACACAAATCCAGCTTAAAATACGGTGAACCCACCGCCATTACTTCTGCCGAAGTAGAAAGTATTTTAACTCAAATTGAAGGTGATTTTAGAAGGTTAAAAGAAAAATAGTTATAAATTAGACATTAAATATTAATGAAATGAGTAAGTCAAAATCTAAAAAAATAGCAGAAAAAGTTATTTATGCAGCTTTTAATGTTTTAAAAAATGCTGGAGGTGAATTAAGGGGTAAAGATGTAATTGATAAGATATCCGAAACTGTTGATTTTGATGAATATGAAAAGCATAAATATGAAAAAACAGGATATACTAGATAGAAATATATTTTACACTTTTATACAATTGATTGTATTAAAGCCGGATATCTTAGAAAAAGTAAAGGTCTATGGATATTGACTGATGAAGGGGAAAAGGCTATTAACCTTGGCCCTGAAAAGTTGCTAAGTAATGCCACTAAAATATATAGAGAATGGGATGCTAAGAGGAAAAAAGAAGATCAAATTGAAGAAGACCTTGATGAAATACAGGAAGATAAAGGGCAACAACAAAAGGCGCTGTTAAGCCAATTTGAAGATGAAGCCAGTAATGGGCTAAGGAATTTTATTTTAGATAAAAATCCATACGAGTTCCAGGATTTAGTTGCTGCTTTACTAAATGCTATGGGATATCATATTTCTGACATTGCACAGAGAGGACCCGATGGTGGCATTGACATAATTGCTTACACCGACCCTCTTGGAACTAAACAGCCAAGAATTATTGTCCAAGTAAAACATCGCCCAAACGATAGTATATCTTCTGATGAAATACAGAAGCTTTCTGGAACTTTAAAAAGAAATACAGATGTTGGAATTTTTGTTACCTCAGGTCAATTTTCAAAGCCTGCTATTAAAGAGGCTAGAGACTCAAGAGAGCATATTGAGCTAATTGACTTTGAAAGGCTCATTTCCCTTTGGGTTGAATACTACAGTAAAATGGATGATGAACAAAAAAATATCTTACCATTACACCCAATTTATTTCTTAGGTAGTAATGATTAGTTTATCTTAGTAGATGTTTAGTTTAAAAAATTACTTATTGATTTTATAAGCTTTCCTCCTAAAACCATCATCGTTCATCAAAAAAGTAGGTCGGTTCATGTAAAAAGTATGAACGTTGGTGCAAAAAGTATCAAGCTTCATGTAAAAAGCATATTCGATGATGCTCTGAACAAGGTCGGACATACAAAAAGCATGAACGATGATGTTCCGAACAAGGTCGGAGATGCAAAAAGCATGATCGATGATGTTCTGAACAAGGTCGGAGATGCAAAAAGCATGAACGATGATGTTCCTAACAAGGTCGGAGATGCAAAAAGCATGATCGATGATGTTCTGAACAAGGTCGGAGATACAAAAAGCATGAACGATGATGTTCTGAACAAGATCGGACATACAAAAAGCATGAACGATGATGCAAAAAACATGTCAGAGGATGCAAAAAGCATGACAAACTGTCATTTTTTGGCTTTTTAGGCCGTTTTTAGGTTAAAAAGAAGTAAAAAGCCGTAAAAACGATAGATTTCTCGATATTCAGTTAAAACTGATACTCGAACTGACAGTTTAGATTCTTCGCTACACTCAGAATGACGTTTTTTAAGAGCATAAAAAGTCTCTCCTTTGGAGAACTTGTCCCGAACACTCGGGATATTTAGAGAGGTGTTACAATATCCAATCTTTCCCTTTCACCAACTTAGCTTGGGTAACGGCCTCTTCAGAGCCATCAGCTACGGGATAATTATAGTGCCATTCTACCTCAGGCGGTAAGCTGATAAAGATAGATTCGGTACGCCCGTCCGTATCTATTCCAAACTTAGTTCCTTTATCGTAAATCAGGTTAAATTCTACATATCTGCCTCTTCTCACCTTTTGCCACTTTTTATGCGCATCGGTATAGCTGTCGTTAGCATGTTTGCTGGCAATAGGCACATATACCTTGCAAAAGGTATTGCCCACATCTTTTACAAATTCAAATAATTGTTCTTTGGTAATGCTATCGTTATGCTTCAATCGATCAAAGAAAATACCGCCCACTCCCCTGGTTTCTTTGCGGTGAGTGAGGTAAAAGTAATCATCTCCCCACTTTTTGTAATCGGTGTAAAAGTTAGGGTTATGCTTATCACAGGTTTTCTTTAATTCTTCATGAAAGAACTTAGCATCTTCATCTACAATGTAGTGAGGGGTTAAGTCTATGCCGCCACCAAACCAGTACTCACCATTTCCCATTTCAAAATACCTTACATTCATGTGAATGATAGGCACCATAGGATTTTCAGGATGTAAAACAATACTTACTCCGGTAGCATAAAACTCATTCGCTTCCAGTTGAAGTTTTTTGGCAATGTTTTGAGGCATTTCGCCCCAAACGGCAGAAAAGTTAACGCCACCTTTTTCAATGATGTTGCCATTGGCCAACACTCTGGTAATACCGCCACCGCCACCGGGTCTATCCCAAGGGTCTGACACAAATTTACCTTTACCGTCCATTTCTTCCAGTTGACTAATAATGTCTTGCTGAAGCCATTTAAAAAACGCTGTAATTTCTTCTCTTGTAATCATGCAACAAATGTAAAATTTAAGACAAGTATATGGCTATGGTTTAGGCTGATATTTATCAATTAGCAGATTGAGAAAGTACATAGCTTAAAATAGTCAATCCTACTATTAAAATAGACAATAAAATAACAAAAACTCTCAGGCTTTTATCGGCAATAAAAGGCTTACGAAACTTACCAATAGTATAATTATTCCAATACATAGCTTGTTTAGTATCGGGTTTTTTAACGGCAAAATAGTAATAGGTTTTTCCTTCTTTTTCATCGGTGTCAGCTTCAAACCAAATGTTATTTTCCGTTAGCTTTTGCTGAAAAAAATCTGCTCTTTCTTTTTTTTTTTTATTTAATACGGTATAATACGGATTACCGGGATGTTTTTTGTAATTAGTAATCCTTAATAATCCTTCCTCCTCAATCATTCGCTCACTCTTAGTTTTCTTCCGGCATATAGCTTATGCTTTCGGCTAATGCCGTTCAGGTCACATAGTTCGTTTACCGTTAATCCATAACGGGTAGCTATTTTATATAAGAAATCGCCATACTCAATGGTGTGAAATTTTACTCCTTCAGGAACAGCGGTATAATTCCACTTTTGTTTTTCCAACACAACGGTATCACTATACAATTGCTGTGTTTTAAAGTTGATAATATGTTGTGGATTTAAGGCTTTTCCTTTAAATCGAACCTCAAAATGCAAATGACTTCCTGTTGATGTGCCTGAGCTACCTCCCAATCCAACAACCTGACCGGCCTGCACAATATCTCCGGGTTTAACTTTTAGTCGGTGTAAGTGAGCGTAAACGGTTTCCAATCCGTTATAATGACGGATAATTACTACTCTTCCATAACCATCATGATATTTAGAAACTCTTACCATGCCGTCAAATGCAGCGACTACAGGGTCCCAAACCTCTAAATCAATATCAATACCGTTGTGGTTTCTGCCATTTCTCCAGCCAAACTTTGAAGTAATAACGCCCGGAAACGGATGAACATAATCACAAAAATGAGCTGAATCTCTTAATACTAATAGTAGAGAAGTATCATGAGCACAAATAGTTTCATCATACGGATGAGGGTTATTATTATCCCACAAACCATAAAAGCTACTGGCAGGAATAGCAGATGAATCATAAAAGGCAGTCAGAGAGACATAAAAGTCATGCTCCAAATGTCTTTTTTCGGCATATTCATTAATCTCTTTTATCAGTTCATAAGGAATAGACTCAGAGTCTAATAAAGAATCGATAAGGTTAACAATATCCTCTCCCGAAAAGTCTTTAAAGTTCTCAAATTCAGGCAATGAGGTATTCACCACTAAAGCTGGTAAAGTGTCCTTTTTTGTGTTATTGTTGTTGTTATTATTGTTATGAAATGCCAACAAAGAATTGGCACAAAACAATGTATAGACAACCCCTAAAATGCCTAATAACCGCTTCATGAGAAAAGCGAATATACAAAAAATGAGAGATTTAGGTGTTTTTTATTACAACCCTACTAAAAATTAACCCAATTAATGAACTTTTGCCAGCACAGGATTTTCTACTTTATTAGGATATTCGGCTAAAGCGAACTGCAAACATTCAATTGCTTTTCGTAATGATATTTCATTAAGCACGTAGGCAATACGTACTTCATTCATTCCTAAGCCGGGAGTAGCATAAAAGCCTTTTGCAGGAGCCAGCATTACCGTATCGTTATTGTGATGGAAATCGCTTAACAACCATTGACAAAACTTATCACTATCATCAATAGGTAAAGATGCTACCGCATAAAATGCTCCACCGGGCTTTGGACAGAATACTCCTTCTATTTGATTTATTCCGTTTAATAATACATCTCTTCTCTTCTGGTATTCTGTAATCACGGCTTCAAAATAACTATCGGGAGTTCCAATAGCAGCTTCTGCCGCAATTTGGTCAATGGTTGGTGGAGAAAGACGAGCTTGTCCGTATTTTAGAGCTGCAGCCATTAATGCTTTGTTTTTACTTACCAAAGCACCAATACGTGCGCCACACATGCTGTATCTTTTAGAAACCGAATCAATCACTACTACATTTTCTTCAATACCTTCCATGGTTAAAACAGAGTGGTGCGCTTTACCTTCATAGCAAAACTCACGATACACTTCATCGGCAAACAAAAACAAATCATGCTTTTTCACAATTTCTCTCAATACTTCCAATTCTTCTTTAGAGTATAAATATCCTGTTGGATTACCCGGATTACAAATCATAATCCCTTTTGTTTTGGGAGTAATCAGCTTTTCAAAGTCTTCAATTGGTGGAAGCGCAAAACCATTCTCAATATAAGAAGTAACGGGCTTCACTTTTACGCCCATTGAGGTAGCAAAGCCATTATAGTTAGCATAGAAAGGTTCTGGAATAATTACTTCATCACCGGGATTAAAGCACACACTAAACGCAAAAATCAATGCTTCTGAACCACCAGTGGTTATAATAATATCTTGAAACTCAACGGGAAGTTGATGCTTTTGGTAATATCCTGCTAATTTTCGTCTATAACTTTCAAATCCGGCTGAATGACTGTATTCAATCACCTTAGCATCAAAGGTGTGAATGGCATCAAGCGCTGTTTGTGGGGTTTCAATATCAGGCTGACCTATATTTAAGTAATAAACGGTTTTACCTTGTCTGTGAGCTTCTTCAGCATACGGTACCAATTTACGTATTGGTGACTGTGGCATTTGCTGACTTCTTTCTGATAATTTTGGCATTCCTAATAAGTATTAATATGCAAATGTAAATCTATTTTTATTCTAATCAACCTTTATAACCTTACCTGCCCCATTGATAGATTGATTAAAGTCTTTAGGGTTTCCTTTGTACTTCACCTCTCCTATACCTGTGATTTTAACATCCATTTATTCTCTAGCGTTTACCTCACAC